>JAYUXO010000227.1:0-9753 GCA_043753505.1 Comamonadaceae bacterium | reverse complement strand
TCAGCGGTGAAGGCTGTTAAAGCGCCGCAACCAACTCCGGCACGGCAGTAAACAGATCGGCCTCCAGCCCGTAATCAGCCACCGAGAAAATCGGGGCTTCGGGGTCTTTGTTGATGGCGACGATGACTTTGGAATCTTTCATACCGGCCAGGTGCTGAATCGCGCCGCTGATGCCGCAGGCGATGTACAGCTGGGGCGCGACGATCTTGCCGGTCTGGCCGACTTGCCAGTCGTTGGGGGCATAGCCTGCGTCCACCGCGGCGCGGCTGGCACCCATGGCAGCGCCTAATTTGTCGGCCAGCGGCGTCATCACTTCGGCAAACTTTTCGCTGGAGCCCAGCGCTCGGCCACCCGAAACGATGATCTTGGCGGCGGTGAGTTCGGGGCGATCGTTTTTGGCAATTTCGCTGCCTATAAAGCTGGTTTTGCCGTTGTCGGGGGCAGCGGTTGCGATTTCGATGGCTGCGCTACCACCGGTGGCGGCTGCCGGGTCGAAACCCGTGGTGCGCACGGTGATGACCTTGGTGGCGTCAGCGGTTTGCACCGTGGCGATGGCGTTACCTGCGTAGATTGGGCGCTCGAAGGTGTCAGGCGAGATGACATTGATGATGTCGCTGATCTGGCCCACATCCAGCCTGGCAGCCACGCGGGGTGCCACGTTTTTGCCGCTGGCAGTGGCAGGGAAAACGATGTGGCTGTACGTAGCGGCAATGGCAAGTACCTGGGTAGCCACGTTCTCGGCCAGGCCGTGTTCAAAGCCAGGCGCTTCTGCATGAATGACCTTGCGCACGCCAGCAATCTGCGCTGCCGCAGTGGCCGCAGCGCCTGCGTTGTGGCCAGCCACCAGCACATGCACATCACCACCGCAAGCAATCGCGGCGGTGACCGTGTTCAGGGTTGCTCCCTTGATGGAGGTGTTGTCGTGTTCGGCGATGACGAGAGAGCTCATATTTGTTCCTTGGATAGAGACGTTCGGAGGACAGATGAAAGATGACTTCGCTGCGCTTTGATGACACTTCGCTGCGCTTTGATGACTTCAGTCATTGGGTCATTGAAGCGCGTAGCGCGCAGCGCGAGGTCATCACGTCATCCGAGTACCTTGGCTTCATTTTTCAGCTTGGCCACCAGAGTGGCCACATCGGGTACCTTGATGCCGGCGCTGCGCTTGGGGGGCTCGCTGACCTTCAAGGTTTTAATGCGCGGGGCAACATCAACACCCAGGTCTTCAGGCTTGTAGATGTCCATCTGTTTTTTCTTGGCCTTCATGATGTTGGGCAGCGTCACGTAACGCGGCTCGTTCAGGCGCAGGTCGGTGGTGATGACGGCGGGCATCGTGATGGCCAGGGTTTCCAGGCCGCCGTCTACCTCGCGGGTGACATGCGCTTTTCCGTCCATGATCTCGACCTTGCTGGCAAACGTGGCTTGCGGCAAATCGGCCAGCGCGGCCAGCATTTGGCCGGTCTGGTTGCAATCGTCGTCAATGGCCTGCTTGCCCAGAATCACCAGGCCGGGTTGCTCTTTGTCGATCAGCGCTTTAAGCAGCTTGGCAACAGCCAATGGCTGCAATTCCTCAGACGTTTCCACCAGAATGGCGCGGTCAGCGCCAATGGCCATGGCTGTGCGCAAGGTTTCCTGGCACTGCGTCACACCGCAAGACACAGCGATCACTTCAGTGACCATGCCCTTTTCTTTGAGCCGCACCGCCTCCTCCACGGCAATCTCGTCAAACGGGTTCATGCTCATTTTGACGTTGGCAATGTCCACACCCGTGTTGTCGGACTTGACCCGAACTTTCACGTTGTAGTCGACCACGCGCTTTACTGCGACCAAGACTTTCATATGTGACGGACTCCGCTAGGGTTGAATTGACGTGAACGTAAGGCCGGTGGATTCTATTGCGCGGGCCGTGCTGCACACTGGTTTTAGCACCAAGCCTGACCGATTCGTTAAAAATAGAACGACCGTTCTTTTTGCGATTATAGACAGCCAAAAATCCTGCTTCGCCGACATTAACCAACCAAACGGTTGGTTAATTCGGGTAAACCGGTACAGGGTGGCGTAAAGCGGTGGATTAGAGTTGCAGTGCAACAAATTTTTTGGAGATTCACTGTGAACCATCCGCTAAAACAAATGGCTGCTGCCGCCGCATTTGCCTGCACATTTGCAGCGACTCCGGCCACCGCCCAAACCATCCTGACGGCTTCCAGCTGGGTGCCCAGCAGCCACATATTGACCATCAGCCTGCGCCAGTGGTGCGAAGCTTTGTCGGGCGAGAGTCAGGGGAAAATCCGCTGCAACCTGCTCCCACGCGCCGTGTCACCGGCACCCGGCACTTTTGATGCGGTCAAAAGCGGGCAAGCCGATATTTCGTTCACTGTGCACGGCTATACGCCCGGCCGCTTCATCACACCGCAACTGGCCGAGTTTCCGTTTTTAGGTAATTTCTCCGAAGCCATTTCTGTCGCATTTCAACGCACTGCCCAGAAGAACCCCATCATGCTGGAAGAGCATGTGGGCGTGAAACCACTTGCACTTTTCACGCATGGGCCAGGCCTCGTTTACAACACCAAGCGCCCCATCGCCAACCTGGAAGATTTGGGCGGTCTGAAATTTCGGGTGGGTGGCGGAATGGTCAACGAGATCAGCAAAACCCTGGGGATGAATGTCACGCTGAAACCGGCGCCAGAGAGCTTTGAATTGTTGTCCAGCGGCGTGATGGACGGCACGCTTTTCCCCGCAGAGTCTGTTGAGGCGTTCAAAATCGACAAGATCGTCAAACATGCCACCAGCTTCCCCGGCGGGCTGTACAACACCAGCTTTGTGCTGATGATGAACGTCGACAAGTACAACAAACTGGCGGCTGACGAAAAGCGCGCTGTGGACAAAGTGTCAGGCGAGTTTGCAGCCCGCCTGTTTGGTCGCAACTGGGACAGCCAGGACCGCAAAGGCCTGGCCTACATGCAGGTCTCGGGCGTGCAGTTTGTGAAGGCAGATGCAAAGTTTGTCGCTGACATCAAAAGCAAAACATCCGGCCTGGAAGCTAAATGGATCGCTGATGCAGAGGCCAAGGGTCTGAAAGACGCCAAAAAGGTCCTGACCGATTTCCGCGCCGAAATCGCGCGACTTGAGAAGTAACTTCAACAAAATTCTCTGATGTGACAACGGCCTCGGCACCCTGCTGGGGCCGTTTTGCTTGGAACCACCACAAGAGAGCGCATCTTGAAAAAATACCTGGAATGGTTTTGCGGCCTGTTAGCGGGCATTGCCCTGTTTTGCATCATGGCGCTGACCTTTTTTGATGTGCTCAGCCGCAAGCTCCTGTCGCAGTCGATCACCGGCTCGCTGGAGCTGACAGAGTTACTGATGGTGGTGGTGATTTTTGCGTCGCTACCGCTGGTGACCTTGCGCAGCGAGCATGTGGTGTTTGACTCGTTGGACAACTACCTGCCGCAAACCCTGACCCGTTTGCAACGCCCACTGGTGCAATGGCTGTGCGCGGCGGCCATGTTGGGGTTGGCGGTGCTGATGTGGCAACTGGGCACGCAGTTTGTGGCCAACGGCGAAACCACCGCGCAGCTGAAAATTTCCAAAGCACCATTCATTTACCTGATGGCCGTGCTGTGTGCCGTGTGTGCGGCGGCGCACCTGATGCTGGCTACCGTCAAGATTGATGTGGCTGTGCAACCCGAAGCCGAAAGCGGTGCCCTGTGACTGCCGCGCTGTTGGGCTTTGCCGCCATCTTTTTACTGGCGTTGATGCGCTTTCCACTGGCCTTTGCCATGGGCGGCGTCGGCATTGTGGGTATTGGCCTGGTGCGCGGCTGGCAACCGGCACTCGCCAGCACCGCACAGGTGGTTTATGACACGGGTTTTGCTTACACCCTGTCGGTGATTCCGTTGTTCATTTTGATGGGGAATTTCGTTGCCCGGGCCGGACTGGCGCATGAGTTGTTTCAGGCGGCCAATGCGTTTGTAGGCCACTTGAGAGGCGGTCTGGCGCATGCCACGGTGGCGGCTTGCGCCGGGTTTGGTGCCATCTGCGGCTCATCCATAGCCACCGCTGCCACCATGAGCAAAGTGGCCTACCCGTCGATGAAAAAAATGGGTTATAGCGACGCGCTGTCCACCGGCGTGATGGCCGCTGGCGGCACCCTGGGCATCATGATTCCACCGTCCACCATCATGGTGATTTACGGCATTACCACCGAAACCAATATTGGCAAGCTGTTTGCAGCGGGCGTTATTCCCGGCCTTTTGACAGCCGCACTGTTGATGGTGGCCATTGCAGTCATGACGGCACGCGATCCTGAACATGCGCCCCCTGGTGAACGCACTTCCTGGCCTGGTCGCTGGAAGGCATTGCGTGGCATCTGGGGCGTGGCTTTGCTCGTGGTGGTGGTGTTGGGCGGTATTTATGGTGGGTTGTTCACGGCGACCGAAGGCGCTGGCTTCGGCGCTGCCGGTGCCTTTTTGTTTGCGCTGGCCCGTGGGCGCCTGACCTGGGCAGTGCTGCTGCAGGTGCTGGTCGAATCAGCGCGCACCACCGCCATGCTGTTTGCGCTGCTGATTGCCGCGACGATTTTTGCCAATTTCATCAACTTCACCAGCATGCCGGGTGATTTGAAAGACTGGATCACGGGCATGGGTCTGTCGCCCATTCTCATCGTCGCCGCCATGATGCTGATTTATGTGGTGTTGGGCACCGTGATGGAGGAACTCACCATGGTGCTACTGACGATTCCGCTGTTTTTCCCGATCGTCACCGCGCTTGGCTTTGACCCCGTGTGGTTTGGCGTGCTGATCGTGATGGTGGTGCAGATTGGACTGATCTCGCCGCCTGTGGGGATGAACCTGTTCGTCATCAACGGCCTGCTGCCCGGCGTGGGTTTGAACGCGATTTTTCGCGGCTGCTGGCCGTTTGTGCTGGTGCTGGTGGGTGTGTTGGGCCTGCTGCTGGTGTTTCCACAGCTCAGTTTGTGGTTGCCAGGGCTGATGCGCTAGGGGTCGCTGCCATATAAGCCTGGCCAATTTTCGGCATGGTGCACGCCGGTTTGTTGGAAAATCAATTCACTATGAAATAGATAGCTGCTTGAGCATATTCCGCAAGGGCTGTCAGGCTAAACGGCTTGTAAAGCAGCCCGTAACTGCTGACCAATTTCGGGCTTGTCAGCAAACGGATCGGTCGGGTTGCGCGCCAGCATCACGTCTTCCATGCGCGTTTGCACCGAGCGGATCGCTTTGGGGTGGCTGTAGATGTAGAACTGGTCAGCGGTGATCGAGTCGAACACTTTCTGCGCGACGTCGGCTGCCGAGACCTTGCCACTGCTCACCGCTTTTTCGCTCATGGCCTGGCCGATGCGCATGCTTTGTGTCGGCTTGCTGGCTGCCAGCACGCCCGGACGGTTGCGGTGGCTGTGGCTGATGCCCGTGGCCACAAAAAACGGGCACAACACGCTGGCTGAAATCTGTGTGGTGACCAGGCTCAGGTCCTGGTACAAAGTTTCAGTTAACGACACCACCGCATGCTTGCTCACGTTGTACACACCCATGTTCGGCGCGTTGAGCAAACCCGCCATGCTCGCCGTGTTGACGATGTGTCCGCGATAAGCCGGGTCGGCCTTGGCGGCGGCCAGCATCATGGGCGTGAACAGGCGCACTCCGTGGGCCACGCCCATGATGTTTACCCCCAACACCCATTCCCAATCGGCTACGGTCGTTTCCCAAATCAGGCCGCCAGCGCCCACGCCTGCGTTATTGAACACAAAGTGCGGCGCGCCAAAACGCTGCTGCACAGCGTCGGCCAGGGACTGCATCTGATCGGCGTTGGACACGTCCACTTTTCTGGCTAAAACCTGGGCACCAGCAGCCTGCATTTCGGCACTGACGGCGTCCAACGCGTCCTGCTGCACGTCCACCAGCACCAGGTTCATGCCTGACCTGGCACCGATGCGGGCGCATTCCAGGCCAAAGCCAGAGCCTGCGCCGGTGAGCACGGCGGTTTTGTTTTTGAAGTCAGTGATCATTAAATATCCAGTTTTATCAAAATGAAGCCCACACGCGGAAAGTGCACATGCACCGTGCCTGCCCGCGCATCGGTGCGGCGCAGGGTGTAGTGCATGCGGGTGGCGGCAATGAGTTCGCCTTGGGTGGTCTCGGGACCAAAACTCTCTGCGGCAATGCTGACGGGGCTGCCCAGTGGAATGCCATGCTCGTCTTGAAACATATCGATATCGGCTTGAAGCGGCGTAGATGCGGCTGCAACAGCTATCGCTTTCATAGCATCCATTTTCTCGCTTTGGCCGTGACCGATGGCGGCCAGGCGGTCCATCCACGCCAGTACGCCGGGCTTGGCCTCCAGAATGTCGGCCATCACCGGCGTTTGCGTGCGGGTGAACCACAGCGGGTGGTAGGCGGCAAAGTCGGCCACGCTGGGGGCTTGGCCCAGTAAAAAGGGCTGTTCTTCCAGCATGTTGGACAGGCGGCGCAGGTAGCTTTTATAAGCCGCTGTGGCATCACCCAAAGACATGCGGGGCATGCCGCTGCGCATCTTGCTGCGGTCTTCGGCAAAAGCCTTTGCGTAGTCGGGTGGGGCGTTGCCAAAGATTTGCGCGACCCCTGCGGGCGAGAAGTTATAGGCCATGGCGGCCCAAAACAGTTTGTCGTCAGCCCACTGGGCCAACACACGGGCCACGGCTTTGTGTGCTGGTGGGTACAGCGTAGGGGTGGGCTGCAGGTTTTCCAGCACATCACACATCAAGGCGGTGTCGCAGTAAATGTCGGCACCAATCTGCAAAAAAGGGGTTCGACGGTAGCCACCGGTCAGCGCCAGCACATCGGGCTTGGGCATCGTGCGAGGCACCAGCACTGACTTCCACACAATGCCTTTGTAGCCCAGGATCAGGCGCACTTTTTCAGAAAACGGTGAGCTGGCGTAGTGGTGCAGGATGGGTGTTAATCCAGCTGCAGAGGGTTCAGACACGGGGTTTCCTTTGCGCAAAGATCAGTTGGAAGGTTTGGTGCAGGTCTCGCACCTCCGCCCCCGCCAATGCACCTTTTTCCCGCAACAACTGGTGCAGGCGTGGCAGGTGGTAGTGGGGCACGGCGGGATACAGGTGGTGCTCCAGGTGGTAGTTCACATGGTGAGGGAATAAAAGGGTGCGGCCCAGCCAGTTCAATGCATTGCCGGTAGTGTTGTTGCTGCGGGCGGCTGTGAGTGGGGACGAGAGGTCAGTGACCGCACCGTGCTCGCAAATGGCGCGCAAGCGCAGGATAGGTTGCAACACGGTGAGCAGCGGCAAAAGCCACAACACCGCGTACCACGCCAGTCCCATCCAACCAGCTGACGCGAAGACCAGTAGTGGTGCCACGATGTGAAATGCCACCACGCACCAGCGGTCTTGCCTTGCGGCGGCGCGCAGTTGAGGAGATGTGTCGTTCAACGGGTTGATGCGGTCTGGCGCGTCGTCGTTAATGGCGGGTGAGCCGAAGAAATAGGCGTAGGTTTTCCAGGCGTTCAGGCCACTGATGTCTTGCAGCAGCTTTTTCACCAGGTAAGCCTTGCCACGGGGATAGCCGCCGTGAATGGCAGTGTCAGGGTCTTGTGTGGTGTACAGGTTGTTGTGGTGCAGCCGGTGGGTCACGCGGTAAGTGCACATGGACACGCCACCCGCCATACCGATCAGACGGCCTGCGGCATCGTTTACCGCGCGGTTTGCAAACAGACGATAGTGGGCCGCTTCGTGGGCCAGGATGAAGATGCCGTGTTGGGCAATGCCGATGGCGATGATGCTCAAGATGATCCACGGGCTGGGACCTATGGACAGGGCGAAGGCGATGGCGGCGGCGATTAGGGCTGCGGTTTGGCTGATGGCAAGCAGGCTTTTTGGAGTGGACAGCTGGGTGAGCGGGGCCAGTTCCTGGGGGGAAAGGATGCGGCGGGCCTGGGCGTTGGCTGAACCTGGCACGCGGAGGTCGCTGCGAAAGTCCTCGCCTTGCCGCGCAGGTGCCCCCACCCCAGCCCTCCCCCGGGCGGGGAGGGAGGAAGGCATGTCGTCGCCCGAGCTATCGGTTGAAATAGGGGCTTTAGTTCCCTCCCCTTCCAGGGGAAAAACCTCAACTCCCTTTCCTGCCGGGGGAAAGGGCTTTGCACCCTCCCCTGCCGGGGGAAAGGACTTTGCACCCTCCCCTGCCGGGTGGGGGTGGGGGTGGGGGCACGCGTCGTACGAACGCAAATGGTCCGCAGCCCCCTGACCCGCCTTTTGACCGACACCCATCGTCATGTCACCCCCCTCAAACCAACTTCACCAACTGCTTGCCGAAATTGCGCCCCTTCAACAACCCTAAAAACGCCTCGGGTGCCGCCTCCAGGCCTTGGGCCACCGTCTCGCGCGGACGGAATTTGCCGGTGCCCACCAGCGTGCCCATCTCGCGCAAGGCTTCGGGCCACACTTCCATGTGTTCGCTCACGATGAAGCCCTGCACCTTCAACCGGCTCATCAAGATCAGCGCAGGAGCCGCCAGCGGAAGCGGTTTGCCGTCGTAGCCAGCAATCATTCCGCACATCGCCATACGACCAAAAGCGTTCATCTGTGAGAGCACCACGTCCAGAATCCAGCCACCGACGTTTTCAAAATAACCGTCGATGCCCTTGGGGCAGGCTTGTTTGAGCGCGACGTGCAGGGCCTTGCCGTCGGCGTGCTGCTTGTAGTCCACGCAGGCGTCAAAACCCAGCTCATTGACAACGTAATCGCACTTATCCGGGCCGCCTGCAATGCCCACCACGTGGCAGCCGCGGGCCTTGGCCAGCACGCCTACAGCACTGCCCACCGCGCCGCTGGCCGCCGTCACCACCACGGTTTCACCGGCTTTGGGTTCGCAGATTTTCATCAAGCCATACCAGGCGGTCACACCGGGCATGCCCACTGCTCCCAGGTAATGACTCAAAGGCACGTGGGTGTTGTCTACCTTGCGCAGTGCGCCCACGGCGTTGCCGTCCACCACGCTGTAGTGCTGCCAGCCACCCATGCCCACCACCGTGTCGCCCACCGCATAGTGGCCGCTGCGGCTTTCCACCACCTCACCCACCGTGCCGCCGCCCATCACCTGGCCGAGCGCCTGGGGCACCGCGTAGCTTTTGCCGTCGTTCATGCGTCCGCGCATGTACGGGTCCAAGCTCAAGTAGTGGTGGCGTACCAGCACCTGGCCGTCATGCAAGGCGGGCGTCTCAGTGGTCACGCGTTTGAAGTTGCTGGCGACTGCTTCGCCCTGGGGACGGTTGTCGAGCAGGATTTGTGGATTGGCATGCATGGATTTGTCCTTTAATTGCTATTATTTTAATAGCTGCTTGAGCAGTATTTATAAGGGATAGTGGCCGATTTGACCTAAAAATTTGTCTTAATCGGTAGAAATAACGGTCAGACCGCTGACGCTCTTCGGCCCGTTGGCCAGGCGCTTGACGTACTTGAACGTGCCCGTCGCATGGGCACACGTCCTGCCCTTGTCATCGTAGATCGTGCCCTCGGTGAACGCCAGCGTCGCGGTGCGGTGAATCAAGCGGCCCTTGGCTTGCAGGGCCACGCCTGGTGGCACCTTGGACGGCTGCATGAAGCTGGTCTTCATCTCGATGGTGACCACGCCCATGTCGCGCTCCACACTACGCGCAGCCACCGCCATCACCACATCCAGCAGGGTCATGCAGGCTCCGCCGTGGGTGACGCCAAAGCTGTTCAGGTGCTCAGGCTTGGGGGCGTAGTCA
>JAYUXO010000226.1:0-9796 GCA_043753505.1 Comamonadaceae bacterium | reverse complement strand
CTATTAATTTTGTAGTGTGCGAATCAGGGGATGTTTAACGCAAAGTGCGTAAAGGTTACGCAGAGGACGCAAAAGGACAGACAAGAAATTCTGGTTTCCGTTTGCGCTCTTTGCGTTCAAGAACTCCCGGTCTTACACATCCAGCCGTAAACCATTGCCGTCCAGACGCAACCCCTTGGGCAAGGGAAACTTCACCGTCTCCTGTATCCCATCCATCTTGCGCACCGACACCGCCCCCATCGCCCGGATTCGCGCGATCACTTCATTCACCAGAATTTCAGGGGCTGAGGCACCTGCCGTCAGCCCCACCCGGGTCTTGCCTTCCAGCCACTGCACCTGCAGCTCGCTGGCATCGTCCACCATGTAGCTTTCAACTCCCAGCTTGCGTGCCAGTTCGGCCAGGCGGTTGCTGTTGGAGCTGGTGGGGCTACCCACCACAATCATCACGTCCACCTGCGGGGCCATGATCTTGATGGCGTCCTGGCGGTTTTGCGTGGCATAGCAGATGTCTTGCTGCTTGGGCTCGCGCACCTTGGGAAAACGCTGGCGGATGGCACAGGCAATCTCGGCAGCGTCGTCGGTGGACAGCGTAGTTTGGGTCACCACCGCCAGCAAGTCGGTCTGTGCAGGCTGCACGCGGGCCACATCAGCCACGTCTTCCACCAGATGAATGCCGCTTTCCAGCTGGCCCATGGTGCCTTCCACCTCAGGGTGGCCTTTGTGGCCGATCATGATGAATTCGTAGCCCTCTTTGGCCAGCTTGGCTACCTCCACATGCACCTTGTCTACCAGCGGGCAAGTGGCGTCAAACACGCTGAAACCCCGGTCCGCCGCCTCGCGCTGCACGGCTTTGCTGACGCCGTGGGCGCTAAAGACAAGCGTAGAGCCGGGCGGCACGTCAGCCAGGTCTTCAATAAAGATCGCGCCCTTGGTTTTCAGGTCATTGACTACGTAGGTGTTGTGCACGATTTCATGGCGCACATAAATCGGCGCGCCGAATTTGGTGATGGCCCGCTCGACGATTTCGATGGCGCGGTCAACGCCAGCGCAAAAGCCACGTGGCTCAGCCAGCACAATTTCGCCTGGTTTGTCGTGTTGATTCATAGCACCCCAATCACTTGTACTTCAAACGTTACGGCTTGGTCGGCTAACGGGTGGTTGAAATCAAACAGCACAGCGTCGGCACTCTGCGCACTACCAATCTGTCGCACAGCACCTGCGTAGGTGCCCATGCCATCGGGCGTGGGGAACTGCACCACATCGCCCACGTGGTAACGCTCCAAAGGATCGCCCAGCCGTGCCAGCAGCGTTCGCGCCACCCACTGCACCATGTCCGGCTTGCGCTCGCCAAACGCCTGGCCGGGTGGCAGCTCAAACGTGGTGTGAGCGCCCTCTTCCAGGCCCAACAAACGTTGCTCAACCGCAGCCGACAACTCGCCGGTGCCCAGCGACAGGGTCGCGGGTGGCCCGCCAAAGGTGTTGATCACATCACCCTGCGGGCCAGAGAGGCGGTAGTGCAGCGTCAGAAAGGAGCCCGGTTCTACAACGGGGGGGGTAGGTGTCATGCAAGTCTCGATAAACTGACCCGTATTGTAGAAAGCCCTCCCGCACCGATGACAAATGACTTCGCCGCAGGCGGCGTGAATGACGGACGACGAATACCCAACACCCAATCCCCCAGTCATCTGTCATTGGTAAATACATGAAAAACCTTCCACCCGACACCCGCCCCCGCGAAAAGCTGTTGGCCCGTGGCCCAGGCGCACTGGCCGACGCCGAACTGCTGGCGCTGCTGCTGCGCACCGGCATCGCTGGCAAGGGCGTGCTGCAAATGTCGCAGGAACTGCTGGACAGCTTTGGCGGTGTGGCGAGCCTGCTGCACGCCAGCGCCGACGATTTGAAACGTATCAAGGGGCTGGGTCCGGCCAAGCGGGCCGAGCTGGTGGCGGTGCTGGAGCTGGCGCGGCGGGCGTTGTCAGAGCAACTCAAGGCGCGCCAGGTGTTTGAGTCGCCCGATGCGCTGAAGCAATACCTTCAGTTGCATCTGTCCACACGATCGTATGAAGTATTTGCCGTGCTGTTTTTAGACGCGGCCACACGCCTGCTCGCCATGGAAGAGCTGTTTCGTGGCACGCTCACGCAAACCAGCGTCTACCCCCGTGAGGTGGTGTTGCGCGCCCTGCACCACCAGGCCGCTGGCGTGGTACTGGCCCATAACCACCCCAGCGGCAGTGTGCGACCCAGCCAGGCCGACGAAGCGATGACCCAAACCCTGAAAGCCGCGCTCGGGCTGATTGACGTGCGCGTGCTGGACCACGTGATCGTGGCTGGGGGGCAGGCGTTTTCGATGGCAGAACATGGGCTGATATAGGTTTTTCCATGAACAAAATCAAATCATTGTCCGACCTCAAACCACTGCAACAGAAGATTGCGCAACAGCAGGCACAAGCTGCTGCCCGGGAAGCTGCGCGATTGATCGCACAAGCGCGCGTGGATGCCGAGAAAAACCTGTTCATTCGGGCCGCTGGAGCCATCCAGCCCATACGGAACCCGCTCAAGGCGCTACTGATTCCAGAGCAACCAGCCCCCATTCCTGTACAAAAACAGCTGGATGAGCAACGCGTGCTGCGCGAAGCACTGAGCGACGAATTCGATGCCACCACCTTGCTCGATGTGGACGACGCCATGAGCTTTCGCCGCCCCGGCATTGGCACGGAGGTCACCCGCAAATTGCGAAGCGGCCACTGGAGCATTCAGCGCCAACTCGATTTGCACGGCCTGCGCAGCGACGATGCGCGCGAAGCCCTGTCCAGCTTCATCCGCGAGTCGCAAAAAAACGGCATTCGATGCGTGCGTGTGGTCACTGGCAAAGGCCTGGGCTCCCCCGGCAAAACGCCGGTGCTCAAAGGCAAGGTACATAGCTGGTTGATTCAAAAAAACCAGGTGCTGGCATTTGTGCAGGCACGCGCTGATGAGGGTGGCGCGGGGGCACTGGTGGTGCTGCTCAAGCCGGTTTGAATGTGCAAGCCCACGTCGTTTACCGCCGAAGCGCAGAGAGCGCAGAGAAATCGGTGCAGAGATCAAAAACAACTGAATTCAATCCCCGTTTACGGCTCTCTGCGTTCTCTGCGCCTCTGCGGTGAAGGTGTCCTTGATCCCAAACCTACCCACGCGGATGATTCCGCCGCACGATGTCCTGCAACCTTGCCCTGGCTACATGTGTGTAGATCGTCGTCGTTGAAATGTCGGCATGCCCCAGCAGCAATTGCACCGCGCGCAAATCGGCACCGTGGTTCAGCAGGTGGGTTGCAAAAGCGTGGCGCAGGGTGTGTGGAGACAAAGGGGCGGTGATGCCCGCTGCCACCGCGTGCTTTTTCACGATGTACCAGAACATCACACGCGTCATGCCGCTGCCGCGCTCGGTGACAAAAAAATCTTCGGTTTGCTGCCCGCCCAGAATTACGGGCCGGGTCTGTGCAATGTAACGCTCCAGCCAGTCACGGGCCACTTCGCCGAAGGGCACCAGACGCTCTTTGCTGCCCTTACCTGTCACGCGCACGATGCCGTCGGACAGCAGCAAGTTGAAGGTTTTCAAACCCACCAGTTCGCTCACGCGCAGACCACTGGCGTACAACAGTTCCAGCATGGTGCGGTCACGCAGGCCCAGGGGAATGTCTACATTCGGTGCGGCCAGCAGGGCCTCAACTTGCGCCTCACTCAGTGTTTTGGGCATGCGCGCCGCTTGCCTGGCTGATTGCAGCTTCAGCGTGGGATCTACGGCAATCAAACGCTCGCGCACTGCCCAGCGAAAGTATCGCTTGAATACAGTCAAACGCCGGTTGGCTGATGTGGCTTTGGTTTCTTCGTGACGGTGGGCAAAGTAGGCCTGCAAGTCGCCTTCCGAGCTGGCGATCAGCGCTTTGCCTTGGTCAACCATCCAACGCGCATAGGACACCAGGTCTTGCCGGTAGGCGGCCAGGGTATTTTTTGCCAGGCCCGCCTCAAGCCACAGGGCGTCGATAAAGTCATCAATCGACGCAGTCGTGGACGAATCCACCTGCAATGGCGATGACTCCAGATCAATCAAGCTTGAGTTTTTGCTGCTCAACGACTTTTTTGTACACCCCCAGTTCGTCTGCCATTTGCCTGGCAAACTGAGCGGGTGTGTTGCCAATGATGATGGAACCCGTGTCTTCAATCCGCTTGCGCACGGCTGGATCTTGCAGGGCTTTCAGCGTAGCGGCGTTTACCTTATCCACTACCTCTTGTGGCAGACCTTTGGGCCCCAGAATGCCGTAGTAAGCCATCCGATTGACAGGCTCCAGGCCAAGCTCCTTGAAAGTCGGCACGTTGGGCAGTACGGCCAGGCGCTGAGGCGCCGCCACAGCAATAGCCACCAGTCGGTTGTCCTTGATGTACGGCAAAGCAGACGGCACATTGTCAAAAATGATGGGCACCTGACCCGAAACAGTGTCGTTCAAGGCCGGGCCTGCACCACGGTAAGGAATGTGCGTGATGAATACGCCTGAAAGACGTTTCCACAGCTCGGTTTGCAGATGGCCAATGCCGCCAGTTCCTGACGATGCATACGAGTATTTACCAGGTGATTTTTTCAGCTCGGCCACAAAGGCTTGGTAGTCTTTGGCGGGAAAGCTGGGGTGCACAGCAATGACGTTGGGCGTGGCAGCAATGTTGACAATTGGGGTGAAGTCAATGGCCGGGTTGTACTGGATTGCCGGATTGATGGCAGGGTTGGCTGCCGTCGTGGACACCGTGGCCATGCCGAGCTGGTAACCGTCTGGCGTGGCGCGTGCCGTTTCAAGCGCACCCACCACGCCGCCGCCGCCCGCTTTGTTTTCGATCGCCACCGTCTGGCCCAAAGCTTTGCCTAGAGATTCTGCAATCGTGCGAGCAATGATGTCCGTGGTGCCACCTGGGGCAAACGGCACCTGCAGGCGCACGGGTTTAGTCGGATAGCCCAGGGCCACGGCCACACTGCCTTTGGTGGCGGAGGCATTGCGAACCCGCTCAAACTGGGGCCCCCAAACCGGGTGTCCGCGCTCACCTGGGGTCAGGTCGAACTTGCTGTCCAGTCGGAACGCGCTCTCAAACACCTGACGACACGATGCGAGCGCACGGGTCAAGCAGTGCGCAAACGCCAGGGTTTTCAAAGCCCGCAGCTGGTTTGCGGGGTCCAGCGCGCTGTCGCTACTTAAAGGTGTCAGTTGGCGGATAGCTGATGGATAGTCGCCGCGGTCAAAACTTGCCAGCGCAGCAGTTAGCGCTTTCTCGCTCACCGACGATTCGCCAGACGCAGACGCAGGCGCAGGCACCAACAGGGTCGCAGTAGGCGCAGGCTCCACGCGCTGCGCAGGCGAACCGGTCACGACTGGCCCGACCGATGCAGCAGGTGGCACCACCGCCGGCGGCAACCCAGGCTTGTCGGGTGGCAATGGCGCACAACCCGTGAGCAGGGTGGCCGTGAGAGCACAAACGAGGCTGTATGACAGGTGATGCATGGTGTTTCAGTAATGGGTGGTAATTTCGGCCGCTAATTTCAGCCACGATGGTATGTCCCTATTTTGACGGAGCGACCAGCTGCTCTGCTGTGTCGGATACGTCTGCAAACAATCGACTGGCCCACGCTGCCACGTGGTTTCCCTGGAAAGTGGGGGAGGTCAGCACTGTCGTCAAAAGGCCGGATCAACAAAGGCCAGCAACCGACTCCACCAGAACGTTTCTTCCCCGAAATATCAGTGCGCATCGACGACTAATTTTCCCTTTTAGTTGCTTCATTGCACGCAGCCGATCGATTTTTACTCCGCAACAAAAGAATGCCGTACCGTGACGTTTTTCCCAGCGGTAACAGTTACGGCACGTTTGTAGGCGGGGAAGGCCGGGTTACGCAGTTCAAGATCGTAGGTGCCTGCTGGCAATTTCAAGCTGAGCAAGGGCGGCGAGACCCCTTTTTCTTGACCATCAACGATCACTGTAGCCCAGGCATTTTGCAGCTCCAGGCGCAGCCCGCCGGTGGGTGGGGCAGCGGGTTCGACGTCTTTTTTAACCACACTGACTGCGGCTGCGGTTTCAGTCGGTGGCGTGTTGACCATCGGCACCACAGCGGGACGCACCACAACAGGAGGCACCAAGGCAGGAGGCACTGCATCAGGAGGTACCACATCAGGAGGCACCTTCGTGAGAGTCTCGCTTGCCGGTGGTGTCTGTTGTTGCTGGGCCAATTCTGTTTGCTTGTCGGTGCCGACACTAAACCAGGCAACAGCACTCGCCACAAGGATCAAACCTGCAGCTGCGCCTGCATAAAGCAACGTCTTTGATTGTTTGCCGCCTTGTTCACTGTGAGGCACTTGCAACGTGGGTGCAGGTTGCGTGCCCGACGTATGCGGGGCAGCACGGGCTGAAATGGCGGTGTTTTCCACCATCGCCACAGGCTTGGCTTGCGGTTTTTGCGCACCAGACAAGTTGCCAAAATTGCTCGGACTTTCTGGCTGCAGCAGCGCAAAGTCAGACGACACCGTCAAGCCATACACCGCATCGCGAATAGCCTGAGCAAATTCACCAGCACTTTCATAGCGGTCATCCGGGTTTTTTGCTAACGCGGTTTGCACCACCAAATCCAGCCCGACAGGTAAACCAACATTCAGCAAGGAAGGTGGTAGGGGCTCCTGGCGCAAGACCTTGTACATGATGGTGGCATGGCTTCCCGTAAACGGTTTTTCGCCCGTCAACAGTTGATACAGGATCACACCACAAGAGAAAATGTCACTGCGGCCGTCAACCGTCATGCCCATAAACTGTTCCGGCGACATGTATGACGGGGTGCCCATGATGGTGCCCACCTGGGTTAACTGTGACGACTCTATGCGGGCGATACCAAAGTCCGCCACCTTCACCTTGCCGCTGTCCAGCAAGATCACGTTCTCCGGTTTCATGTCACGGTGCACCACACCATTGGAATGCGCATGATCCAAAGCATCCAACATTTCGCCCATGATGCGGGCTACCTCGGGCAAAGAAAAATGTCGACCGTCGGCCTCCAGGTAGTCACCTAGCTCCTTGCCTTTGACAAATTCCATGGCGATAAAGGCCGTGCGCTTGTCAACCGGTGTGTCATGGGGTGCAAGGATCAAAGTGCTGTCGCTTTGCACTATCACCTCACCATATTCATAGATCGCAACGATGTTGGGGTGATTCAACCGCCCTGCTGCCTGGGCTTCGCGTTTGAAGCGTGCCAATACGGCAGCCCCTTCAGTGCCCTTTAGCTGGCTGGGAGCGATGGCTTTGATTGCAACGGTGCGCTCAATCATCGGATCAAAGGCTTCATAGACCACACCCATTGATCCGTTGCCCAATTGACGCTTGATGTGGTATTTGCCTAGATGGGTAAGGGTAGTCATAAAGTTTTCGAACGTGCCGTGGTCGCATTTGCAGTCACCTGAACCTGCACCCGGCTACTGTGGCGTGGCATCTCTGCCGTTATGAGACGCTATTTTTCGGACAACTGTGTCCACTGAACGTGCTCAAGGAACCTCCGCAAAACCCCTTGTGTAACTGCGGCACAGCAGCGAAGTCGATGCGCCAAAGTCTGCTTGATCGCAAACCAAAAGGGGTTATGCAAAGGTTTCTTAACATCACGCTACACATATTTCAATATTGTCACGGCGGCAAACGTGATTTCGTGGGATCACTCATGACCAACACAAAAACACAGAAATAGTCTGAAAATTGCTATTAAATAATGAGCTGGTTAAGCAATGAGCGCAGGTGCGAAATTGTTTGTATAAATATCGCCACATGACCGCCGCATAGGCACTGGCTAAAATAACTGCTGCCCATTTTAGCAGGTCAGTCAGTCGAAGCTTGCAGTCGGTTGACGCACATCACTCAGCCGGAAACATGCACTTACAAATTGCAAGCTGTAATTCTTACGAATTAATTCACTGACCCAACGGTTGGTTAATTCCAGCGGGTACAGTCCGTCCGTCACAAACCTGAAGAGGACAGCGTTGATGATGCAGATGCCGACAACTCCGGGTACTTGGAAATCGGCTGCACCGTCGTGCACACACAGCTTGCGCCGCATTGAACAGCTCCCTTCTAGTCCCCCTGCGAAGTACGCCTGGAGGGCTCAGGTCACGTGACACAGCGTCAAACACTTAATTCCGCTATGAATAAGAGAGCTGCTTGAGCAATAAACACATGGGCTGAGGCTCATATTTGTACAAACACTGGCGAAGGTTTAATAAAGGTTCACATGGAACGGCTTGTTGATTCAATCACCCCATTGGGATCAGCCCTGTGGTTTCGCGAAATGCGCGGTGCCGAGGCGCTGTCCAGCTTGTTTGAGTTTGACATCACGTTTCACAGCACCACATCAGGCTTGAGCGCCAAAGCCATGCTGGGCAAAGACATCACGCTGAAAGTGGAAACGGAGGGCGGAGCTGGCGTGCGCCATTTCAACGGCATTTGCACCCGCTTTGGCAGCGGCGGACGTGAGGGCGAATATTTGCTGTACACCGCCAAAATCCGCCCCTGGCTGTGGCTGGCCAGCCGCCGCAGCGATTGCAAAATATTCCAATTCAAAAAAGTCCCGGATATTATTTCCGAGGTATTGGGTAAATATGGATTTCCCCTGACCCTGAAGATCATCAAGACGTATCGCGAGTGGGATTACTGCGTTCAATACCAGGAAACCGATCTGGCCTTCGTCATGCGGCTGATGGAGCATGAGGGTATTTACTTTTACTTTGAACACCAGGAGGGCAAGCACACTCTGGTGCTGGCAGATGACGCCAGTTGTCATGCCCCGCTGGCGGGCAAGCCCAGCATCAAATACCTGGGTGTGGATGTCATCACGGTGGCCAATGAAGAGCATTTCTTCAGCTGGGAAGTGCTGGAGAACATCAGCTCGGGTGAGTACATCACCGATGACTACGACTTTGAAAAACCCCGCGCTGACCTGAAGACCCAGCGCAAGAACCCGCTGGGCCATGCGCACGACAGTTGGGAGCGCTACACGTGGCCCGGTGGCTACGTGAAAGTGGGCGACGGGGAGAACTACACCGGCGTGCGTCTGGAGTCGCTGGAAGGTGAATACGAGCGCACCCGCGGGCAGACTTCGGTGCGCACCATGGCTTGCGGCTACCGGTTCAATCTGGAGCGCTGCCCGCGCGCTGACCAGAACCGCGAGTATCTGGCCCAGGCCGTCACCTACTTCTTTCGCGACAACACCCGCATGTCCAAAGAGGGTGACTCCACCTGGGAGATCACCGTGACCGCGCACCCCACGGCCCTGCCCTATCGGCCCCAGGTCGTCACCGCCAAGCCACTGACGCACGGGCCGCAAACTGCCCTGGTGGTGGGCCCGCCGGGCGAGGAGATCTACACCGACAACTATGGCCGGGTAAAGGTGCAGTTCTTCTGGGACCGCTATGGCCAGAAGAACGAGAACAGCAGTTGCTGGATACGGGTGAGCCACCCCTGGGCGGGCTCCAAGTTCGGTGTGATTCACACCCCGCGCATCGGTCAGGAAGTCATTGTTGACTTCATGGGCGGCGACCCTGACTACCCGATGATCACCGGGCGTGTGTACAACGCGGACCAGATGCCCCCGTGGGATCTGCCGGGTAACAAGACCCAGAGCGGCATCTTGACGCGCAGCAGCAAAGGCGGCGCGCCGGGCGCAGGCATCAAGGACGGCCCGGGCAGCGCCAACGCGCTGCGCTTTGAGGACAAGAAGGGCGCCGAGCAGCTGTGGCTACACGCGGAGAAAGACCAG
>JAYUXO010000225.1:0-4002 GCA_043753505.1 Comamonadaceae bacterium | reverse complement strand
GCACCGAGCCCGACCCAGAGCAGCTAAAGGCGCTGGACGACCGCCTGTCGCAATGGCTGCAACTGGCGCGCCGCTACAAGCGCCAGCCGCAAGACCTGCCCGCCTTGCTGGCTGGCTGGCGTGACGAATTGGCACGGCTGGATGCCGCGAGTGATCTGGCCGCCCTGCAAGCGAAGGCGCAGGCCAGCGATGCGGCGTACCGGCAAACGGCCAAAACCCTGTCCAAAGCCCGCGCAAAGGCCGCACCGTTGCTGGCCAGAGCCGTTACACAGGCCATGCAGGGCCTGGGCATGCAAGGCGGTGTGTTCGAGGTGGTGTTGACCACCACCGAGCCGTCGGCAAGCGGTGTTGAAGATGCTTCGTTTTTGGTCGCAGGCCACGCCGGCAGTACGCCGCGCCCCGTCGGCAAGGTGGCCTCTGGCGGCGAGCTGTCGCGCATCGCGCTGGCCATTGCGGTCACCACCAGCCAGCTGGGCAATGCGCAAACCTTGATCTTTGACGAGGTGGACTCTGGTGTGGGTGGCGCGGTGGCCGACACCGTGGGCCGCTTGATGAAGCAATTGGGCCGCGACCGGCAGGTGCTGGCCGTTACCCACCTGCCGCAGGTCGCTGCGTGTGGCGACCAGCACTTGGTGGTTTCCAAGCAAATCGAGGGCAAAGCCACGGTGAGCCATGTAGCAGCCGTGCTGGGTGAGCAACGAGTAGCCGAAGTGGCGCGCATGTTGGGCGGGCAACAACTGTCGGGCACCACCCTGGCCCACGCACGGGAGTTACTGGGATCATGAACACCGACGAACTCATTCCTGTTGTGCCGCCGGTGCTGGAGCTGGTGCTGATCACCGGCATGTCAGGCTCCGGCAAGTCAGTAGCGCTGCGCGCGCTGGAAGATGCCGGCTACTACTGTGTGGACAACCTCCCGCCCGAACTGCTGGCCGCCTTCATCACACTGGAGCGCCAGCAGCAGGTGAGCAAGCTGGCCATTGCCATGGACGTGCGCAGCGCCAACTCATTGCCACTGGTACCCAAACAACTGGCTTTGCTGCGCGAGCAGGGCGTGGCACTGACCTCGCTGTTTCTGGATGCGGGCACCGAAACCCTGGTGCACCGTTTTTCCGAAACGCGTCGCAAACACCCGCTGTCCAACAACGACACCCTGGACCATCGCCTCGCGCTGATCGATGCCATCGAGCTGGAGCGCGATTTGCTGGCCGACCTGCGCGAGCACGCGCACGTCATTGACACCAGCATCATCCGCTCCACCCAGCTACAGGCCTATGTGAAAGCCCTGACCCGCGCACCTGTGAACCAGCTGACTTTGGTGTTCGAGTCATTCGCCTTCAAGCGCGGCATTCCGGTGGATGCCGACTATGTGTTTGACGTGCGCATGCTGCCCAACCCGCACTACGAATCGCCCCTGCGCAAGCTCACGGGCCGCGACGCACCGGTGGCTGATTTTTTGAAGCAGTACGACGAAGTTCACCAGATGCAGTCCCACATCAGCGACTTTGTCAGCCATTGGCTGCCCAGCCTGCAGCGCGATCACCGCAGCTACGTGACGGTGGCGATTGGCTGCACCGGAGGCCAGCACCGCTCGGTGTATTTGGTGGAGGCGCTGGCGCGAACCTTTGGCGAAGAGTGGAGCACCCTGAAACGCCACCGCGAGCTGGATGGCAATCTGTTCGCATCCAGTTCGCATTGAGTTCAGTTGATACAACACAGAGATAAGCGGATCAGTTTGGAATCTGTTGATGCCTGTTACCAATCCGCAGGCTTGAAGATCGTTGTTCCTGGGATGTGATGGGGAAATTGCGAGGCTGCAAGCGCAGTTTGCGAGATTGCCCGAATGAACGACGATTCAATTACCAATTTTTGAGACATGCCGCGCTTCCCGGGTGCGAAAACTCCAACAACTTTCTTTGGGTGATGTGTGCGTACTAACTTTATGGCTTCCGCAAGGTCACTATCGCCTGAAATAACCACAGCTCAGTCAAATTTGTTCAGCCAAGCGTCGTTAACCAAGTGAACCGCCAGATTAACGTTTGACCCTTTTTCTGTCGTGTGAAAGACCTCCACATGTGGGCTTCCGACCAATGGCGGATTTACAAGTCTTTTGCGAACCTTGTAAGTCGTGAATTGGCCGGTGATAACTTCCAACTCAGGAGTCGTACGGCGCAAAGCACGCAAGTAAATCTGCTGGTCAAGATGCTTTTTTGGATCTGTTTGGGTCGGCGACACATTGGCGGTGAAATACTTGATATGCAGGATCTCGTTTTCTGGTTTTAATATTCGAGCGCATAACCCGCGAATGTCCAGCCACTTGTATGTCGTGTTCTTTAAGCCGCTAAAGTACAGGTTAAACCCGTCAACGTAAATGCTTGTGCGCATTCTTCATCACCATAAAAAGCAAGAGCCCCCATAAGGGGGCTCCGCAACCCATGTCTAAGACATGGGGGTTGTAGTACATGAGTTTAACGAACTTCGAGATCGAATGCAATAACGCACCTTGTGTTCGCGCTTTTTTCAACACCAGAAATGGACATTTGATCGCTACAAACTCAATAGCGCTTAAACAATATCAGTCGCTCCGAAGGCTAAACGACATCAAGTCGGTGGCTTGCGGGTTTGCCGCATCAGCACCCAGGCCATCCAGCCCAATGCGAGCGCACCGGCCACCAGCACGCCCCACAGCACCAGATTGCGCGTGGACAGTGACTGGCTGGTCGGCGGCGCAGCCACCAACGGGGTCGCGTCACCGCCGGCGTCTGCAACTCGGGCAAGCGCCAATGGCAACTTGTTTTCGGCACCGCTTTCGTAGCCCGGAATCAGGCTTTGCAGCGGCAGGTAGGCGCTGGCGGCTTGGGGCTGGCCGGCGGCCAGGGTGTAGGGGGCGTTGCCGCTGGCCAGGAACACAATTTGGGTGGGCTCAAACAACAGACTGATTTGGGGTGGCGCTGAAAACCCGGGGGTTTTGGTGTCGGCCTCGATCTTGATTTCGCGCACGCTGGTATCCCGGCCCAACTCCAGCGGGCTGCTGCGTTGCGTCGCGCCAGCACCGCTGAGGTTGTAGGCCACGCCGCTGGCCAGCACGCGCCAGGGCTGGCTGCGGTCGTTGCGGCCCAGCACCCGCACGGGCGAGAGTTCGTTATTGCCTTGCGGCGCAACGTCCAGTGCGACCAATGGGGTGGCAAAGGGCAGCGCAAAGCTGATTTCGTGCGGACTGGTCAGCGTGGTCGCGATACGGGCTGCCACACGCGGGGCGCTCACGCTGGCCTCGCCGGTGATCACGGTGGCGCCACGCACGGTGACGGTCGTCGGCGCGTTGGTCCCGGCCGTGTCGCTCCAGGTGATGCGCAAGTAATGGTCTTTGAGGTTGAAAGCACCAAAGCTCAGTCGGTTGGAAGCCGCTACGGGTGAGCCGTCGACCCGGTACAGCACGGCGTCGGCCAGGGTTTGCCAGTTTTGCAGATTTTTGCTGGCTTGCAGCACAAAGCGGATGGGCTGGGCGTTGGGAATGTCGGCATGCAAGTCGAGCGCTACGGCTGTGGCGGTGCTGGCAATGCGGGTGATCGCCCGCGCGTCCAGCAGCGCACCCACCACCTTTTGCGCGCCTGCCACACCCGCCACACCTGATGATGGCTGACCGGCACCATCCAGCTGCACCACCCGCTTGCCGCCGACATCTTCAATACGCAGCGACAGACCCTGGCCGCCACTGGCATCGGTGGTGCCCAAAATGGGATAGGCCACCAGCGAAGCGGTTTGCTGCTGGGTCCGGGTGGACGGCGCAGCTGCCAGCGCCATGGGCAGCGCAAGGCCTTGCGCGTCAAACACCCGCAGGTCGGCCAGGCCGCTGGTTTGCAGTTTGACCAGGGCCTGCGCTGGCAGTGCCATGCGGTGCAGGCCGCCTGCAGACGGCTGCGGCAATTGCACCGGCATTTGCACCGGCAGTTGCAGGGCGTAAGCCTGTGCGCCTTGATTGCCTGGCTGGGCTTGCACACCAGC
>JAYUXO010000224.1:0-9843 GCA_043753505.1 Comamonadaceae bacterium | reverse complement strand
TCCGGGCCGTCATCTGGCGCGAACTGGACAGCCTCACTCACGATCTTTGCAATGATGTTTTGTGCTGCGGTCATGCCACCTCCTGAAGTGCGTCGTTTAGGTCGTTTTGTGGTTGCTGGGTCAGTAGGACTTTGGCCCCGGCATCATTCCAGCGTGCCGCGCAGTCGTTTGCAGCCTTCATCCCCGCCGGATCGTTGTCGACTGCAATAAATAGGCTTTCCACGCCGGCCAGCACGGGGAAAGCAGCCAGATTGCCGGCATCTACGCAGGCCCATACTGGCTTGAATGCGTGCGCCAGGCTCAGGCAGGTTTCGAGGCCTTCACCGATGGCTAGGCCGTGCGTGACGCACTCGTCAGGCCATAGCCGGATGACGCCGCCTTTCTTGCTGTGGCCGCCCAAGAGCATGCGGGGCGGCTCGACACTGGCCTTCGTGCCATCGCGGTTAATCCAGGTGCGGTGCAGGGTTAGCGGCTTCCGTGTCACTGCATCGGTGATCAGCGCCACCAGCGCCGGGCCGACGTAACCGCTGGGGTGCTTCAGCGCCGGAGTGCAGCGCAGGTCGCCATGTTCGGGAGGGATTGCGCAGCCGCGTGCGCTCAGATAGTCCCGCGCGACACCGGTAAGAGGTTTGCACGCTGCCCAAAGCTCGCGCCCGTACTCGGACAAGGTTTCGTGCTTGTGCGCCGTCACGATGGGTTGCGCCAGGCGCTTGCTCCCTGCGCGATGCGTCTCGACCAGCCCGCACCTAAAGCAGTGCGCCACGCCGTGCCCGTCCGAGTCGATGGTCAGGCCCAAGGACTTGCGGCCTTCGCATGCATGGCAGTTGATGCGGTGTCCGCCCGCTGGGTAGTGGGTCCAGGCGATCATTTCGCGCCCCCAATCTGATTCAGGAACGCCCGCAGGTCATGCACGTGCGAAAAGCAGCGCGATTGGCCCCAGCGAGAAACCACGTAAGTCACCCGGCCATCGTCAGCGCGTCGGTTGATTTGAAGTACGTGGCCGCGAAGCGCAAATTCGGCCCGAAGTGTCGAGATCTGCTTTTGGGTATTGCCTGAATTTTCGGAGCCGGATAAACTCGATGTGTCTGTTTTGAGGTTTGCGTTTTGCCCCGTTCCACCGGGGCATTCGCTTTTTTGGGCGGCGCTCATTAAATCGCGCCTTGTGTGCGGGATGTTAAGAAAGCATCCAGGTCGGATTGCCGATATCGCACCAATCGCCCGACTTTGATATACGGCAGCGGGTAGCGCTTGGTGCAGCGCCAAATTTGCAGGGTGGTGGGTTTTACACCCAGGAACTGGGCTGATTCAACTTCGGTACGAAGTGGGTTAGGAGCTGTTTGAGCGGACAAGGTAGGCCTTTACATTACCCCGACAACACAAGGTGTGTTTCGTTCAGGTCTGTAAAGGAGTTTCAGAAGCCGTTTTCTGCTAGCGGCGCTAGCGGTAAGAATTAATTTTGTGAGTACATTTTTTCCAGTGTGCCCCACGCATAAGTTATCTGACCCAGGTCGCCGTTTTCGTCTGCGATGATGTAGCTTTCACTATTGTCTAACGTCTTTGCAGTTAGCCCATTTATGTGCCCCATCCGCCATCTTTGCATGAAAGTTTGGAAGCTTTGAAAGTCCTTTTTCCCACCTGACATAGCTGCAACGACTGCTTTTTTAAATAGGCTCTTGCCGTTAGGGCGCGGTAGCTTTGACACTTCACGTGCTTTGTCGCTTCGGTCTTTGTTCTTGCGTGCAATTTTGTAGCCAGCAATGTGAGACGCGGTCCTCATGGCAGCGGCGTAAAGTCCTTCGGCCTCCAGCTGGATGACGTAGTTGTCGCTGTTGTATTTGTGATAAGTTTTGGTCAGGCGGTGGCGCAGCCTGATCAACTCTTCCCTGTTTTCTTTACCTCGAGAACGATCGTCTGCCCAGTGTGATTCAGTATTTATCCAGTCGTCAAAACCCGTTATTACCCATCCAGTGAGCGCCCACACAGTCAGACATATTTCGGCCTGAGTATTTTCTTGATAACTCAAACCGCCATCGCCGTCTCTGCGCATTTCAATAATCATTTGCCGCCCCCCAAAAATGCGGTTGTTGCTTTCTGCATTGCGTCACGCACGGGATCGACGTCTGCGATGCGCTGATACACCGCTGCGGCCTGCATCGATTTATGCCCCAAAGCTTTTGCGTTTATCGCAGTATTTGCGCCGGTGCGGACAAGCCACGAACCCATTGTTC
The DNA here is from genome assembly GCA_043753505.1 of Comamonadaceae bacterium. Lineage (GTDB taxonomy): Bacteria > Pseudomonadota > Gammaproteobacteria > Burkholderiales > Burkholderiaceae_C > JAAFIW01. The sequence goes on along the minus strand of JAYUXO010000224.1, from coordinate 7,615 downwards.
GGCGCAGGTCGTGAATGCGTAAATCTGCTAACCCAGACCGTCTGCGAAGCGTTGCCCATGCTCGTTTGGGCTCTTGATAGTGGCCCGTTTTGCTGTCCGCAGGGAATACCCAGGGCGATGCGTTGCCAATTTCTTTTTGAAGCCTTGTAAGCACCGTTATTGCCTCGGGAACCAACGGGATGTTCATTTCCTCCCCCGCCTTCGCATCGGCTGCAGGAATTCGCCATATCGCATCGGTCAGGCCAATATCGGCCCAGCGCATAGCCAGCACATTCGAACGCCTTGCGCCTGTCAGCAGGCACAGCATAAAAAAACTTTTTGCGGGTTCTTCTGATTCTTCAAGCGACTGAAAGAAGACCGCCAACTCTGCGGGTTGTAAATACCGCGTTCGGGATGTTTCAGTGTTTTTCTTGACGTGGCCAGCCGGGTTTGTGCCGGTATAAGCGCCTTCCTTAGCAGCCCAATTGAACGCGGCCTTCACCATTGACACGCAACGGTTTGCGGTAGTCGGCGTGTCCCTGGATATTTTTTTGTGCAGCGCCCGAACTCGCTCCGCACCGATATCTGACAGCTTGCGATTGCCCAGGTCAGCTTCGACGTGCTTTTTGTACAGCCACTCATACGCTGCAAGGCTTCGCGGCTTCATGGTCGTGCCGCCCAGGTACGCGGTCAGCAATTCTTCAAAGGTTGTTTCCCCACGCTTTGCCCGAGCGGGTGCAGCGTGACTCACCCCGGTCGCAAGGTCGGCAATAATTTTTTTTGCTTTTTCACGGGCATTGTCAGGCGTCAGCTTGTCAGCGGTGCCGATGGTTATGCGCTCCAGCGCCCCGCCTTTCTTTCGTGCCAGCACAGCATAAGTTTTCACTCCAGCCGGACTCACGCGCAGCCACAGCCCGGATAGAGACTCGTCGCGGTACTCGTCACGCCTGCCAGCAGGGGCCCAGGGTAACGCGTCAACCTTTGTTTTGGTGAATCTGAACTTCTCGCTCATTGGTAAACCTTGACCTTTCCGGGGTAACGCCGGGGTAACAGAATTGGTAAAACTTGATCAAGTTTCACTGTTACCCGTCAAGGTTGATGATATCGCAAGTGATTGATTCTTATATATTTATCATGGTTAATAAAGCTTAAGGTCGGTAGGTAAAATACCGCAAAAACAGCCTTCTAAGCTGTGGGTCGGGGGTTCGATCCCCTCCGGGCAGGCCAATTCTTCAGTTCAAACCGCCATCGCCCTGCGGTACCACTCGTGAAAGTGCTGCATGCCGTCTTCCATGGGGCTTTGGTAGGGGCCGAATTCGTTGTCACCGCGTTGCATCAGGGCCTTGCGGCCTGCGTCCATGCGCAAGGCAATTTCGTCGTCTTCCACGCAGGTTTCCATGTAGGCGGCTTGTTGCGCCTCGATGAACTCACGCTCGAATGCGGCGATTTCTTCAGGGTAGTAGAACTCCACCACGTTCATGGTTTTTTGCGGACCCATGGGGTACAGGGTCGACACCGTGAGCACATGCGGATACCACTCGACCATGATGTGCGGGTAATACGTCAGCCAGATCGCGCCGTACTTGGGCGGCTCACCATTGCGGTAAGCCAGCAAGGCCGACTGCCAGCGCTCATACACGGGGCTGCCCGCCTTGCCCAGCCGGTTGGCCACGCCCACGGTCTGCACGCTGTAGTGTTCGTTGAACTCCCAGCGCAGGTCGTCACAGGTGACGAACTGGCCCAGGCCAGGGTGGAACGGGCCGACGTGGTAATCCTCTAAGTACACCTCGATGAAGGTTTTCCAGTTGTAGGCGCATTCGTGCAACTCCACACGGTCCAGCACATGGCCTGAAAAATCCAGATCGGCCAGCGGGCCCATGCCCGCCAGGTCTTGGGCTACGTTGCGGCCATTGTTTTCAAATAGCAGACCATTCCATTCCTGCAGCGGGTAGTTGTTCAGGTTCAGGCAAGGGTCTTGCGCAAAGTGGGGAGCGCCCAGCAACGTGCCTGCTTTGGCAGTTTGCCCTGCGCTGTAGGTCCAGCGGTGCAGCGGGCAAACGATGTTGCCGCCCGCGCCGTTGCGCTCGCCCGGTTTGTTGGCTACCGAGCCGCGGCCTTGCAGGATGACGGCCTGGCGGTGGCGGCACACATTAGAGATAAGTTCCACCCCTTGCGGCGTGCGCAGCAGTGCACGGCCTTCGCCTTCGTGGGGCAGGGCGTAATAGTCGCCGACGTTGGGAACGCTCAAATTGTGCCCCACATAGCGGGGCCCACGTTGAAAAATAGCGCCTTGCTCGCGCTGGTACAGCGCAGGATCGAAATAGCTTGAAACTGGTAGTTGGCTTGCGGCCTGCTGCAGTTGAAGACTTAAATCAGACATGGGGGACCTGACCTGAAGACTCCCCCTATGAAGGGGCAGGGTGCGCGTTCTCGTGTGAAAAAGTGACTTTTAAAAACGATTGACGCAATAAAAAACCCGGCTTGCCGTGAGGCCTGTCCGGGAGGGATGGTGATTGTACCCCCCGACTAGAATAGTGTCTTTCTCGCTGGGCACATTCTCATTTTTGGCCTCGATTTTTCACCTGTTTTCACACCATGCCCAAGGCTGCAGCCAATCCCAAACCAGTCACCGCGACCACCGGTCCATTGCCCGCCAGCTACGAAGCCGGTCTCGCCGAGCTGGAACAGTTGATTGCCCGAATCGAGTCTGGCCAGATGCCGCTGGATCAGTTGTTGCTGGGCTACCAGCGCGGCGCGGCCTTGCTGGAGTTTTGCCGGGAACGGCTGGAAGCGGTGGAGCAGCAAATCAAGGTGTTGGACGAAGGCGTATTGCGCCCGTGGACAGCGGCATGACCGCTGAATTCGATCTGGATGATTGGAGCGCCCTGCATCTGGCGCAGGTAGAGGCCGCGTTGTCCAGCTGGGTTGTGGCCGATGCCCCGGCCGACCTGGGCTTGACCATGCGGTACGCCGTGCTGGATGGCGGCAAACGCCTTCGGCCTTTATTGGTCACGGCCGCCTGTGACGCAGTGGGCGGCAATACCCACGCAGCTTTGCGCGCCGCCTGCGCGGTGGAACTGGTCCATGCCTATTCTCTGGTGCACGACGACATGCCCTGTATGGACAACGACGTGTTGCGACGCGGCAAACCCACAGTCCACATCAAATTTGGCCAGGCGCAGGCCTTGCTCGCGGGCGATGCCTTGCAAGCACTGGCATTTGAATTGCTCGCGCCAGATGTGCACGAAACCCACCCCGTACCACCCGTTATGCAGGCCACGCTGTGCCGCTTGCTGGCCCGTGCTGCCGGTTATGCGGGCATGGCGGGTGGGCAGGCAATCGACCTTGCCAGCGTGGGCCGGACCTTGAGTGAATCGCAACTGCGTGATATGCATCGCCTGAAAACAGGCGCGTTGCTTGAAGCCAGTGTGCGCATGGGGGCAGCTTGCGGCGACACAGTGTCCACAGCTTCAGAGCAGCACCTGGCGCACTTCGGCGCCGCCATTGGCCTGGCTTTCCAGGTGGTGGACGATATTCTGGACGTGACAGCCGATTCCGCGACCCTGGGCAAAACGGCTGGCAAAGACGCGCAGCACGACAAGCCGACTTATGTGTCCGTGCTGGGCATGGCGCGCTCCCAGGGGTATGCCCAGGAGCTGCACGCGCAGGCAGTTACAGCGCTACGAGATTCAGGTTTAACCAACATCGCCGCGCTGCATGCGCTGGCAGATCGTGTGGTGGGACGTGACAATTGATCTATCGACCTAATGGTTTAAGCCAAATCGCCCTGCAGCCCTTGTAAGTACTGCTCAAGCAGCTATAAAAACTATAGTGAATAACCGCATGCCCACCTCCGCTGTAACCACCGTTTCCTCCACCGCCTCATCGACAGCTTTGTTTACGGTCAACGACCCGAGCGAACTGCGTCGTCTGCCGCGCACCGACTTGAAAGCCGTGGCCGACGAACTGCGTGAATACGTGCTGTCCAGCGTGGCCCAAACAGGCGGGCACCTCAGCTCTAACCTGGGCACGGTAGAGCTGACCGTGGCCTTGCACTACGTGTTCAACACCCCGCACGACCGCCTGGTGTGGGACGTGGGCCACCAGACCTACCCGCACAAAATTCTCACGGGGCGGCGTGACCGCATGGCCAGCTTGCGTCAATTAGGTGGCCTTTCCGGATTTCCGCAACGCGCCGAAAGCACTTACGACACCTTCGGCACGGCCCACTCGTCCACGAGTATTTCGGCGGCGCTGGGTATGGCCATGGCCGCGCGGCAAAAGGGCGAGCAGCGCCACAGCGTGGCCATCATTGGCGACGGCGCGATGACTGCCGGCATGGCCTTTGAAGCCATGAACAATGCCGGCGTGCAGCATGACCTGCCGTTTCTCGTGGTGCTCAACGACAACGACATGTCCATTAGCCCTCCCGTGGGGGCGCTGAACAAATACCTGGCGCGCCTGCTGAGTGGCCAGTTTTATTCCGCTGCGCGCGATGTGGGCAAAAGCGTGCTCAAGGCCGCGCCGCCGCTGTTTGAATTTGCCAAGCGCATTGAAGAGCAAGCCAAAGGTATGGTGGTGCCAGCCACATTGTTTGAAAAATTCGGCTTCAACTACATCGGCCCGATTGACGGGCACGACCTGGACTCTTTGGTGCCCACGCTGGAAAACATCAAGCACCTGATGGCGTCTGGCGCAGGCCCGCAATTCCTTCATGTGGTCACCAAAAAAGGGCAGGGCTACAAGCTGGCCGAGGCCGACCCGGTGGCGTACCACGGCCCCGGTAAGTTCGACCCGGCCATAGGCCTGAAAGCCCCGACCACGCCGCCCAAAACCACGTTCACACAGGTGTTTGGCCAGTGGCTGTGCGATATGGCCGCGCAAGACGAGCGTTTGGTTGCCATTACGCCCGCCATGCGCGAAGGCTCGGGCATGGTCGAATTTGAAAAACGTTTCCCGACCCGCTACCACGACGTGGGCATCGCCGAGCAGCACGCGGTGACGTTCGCCGCGGGCCTGGCCTGCGAAGGCCTGAAGCCGGTTTTGGCGATTTACTCCACTTTCCTGCAGCGCGGCTACGACCAGCTGATTCACGATGTGGCGATTCAAAACCTGCCCGTGGTGCTGGCACTGGATCGCGCGGGCATCGTGGGAGCCGACGGTGCCACGCATGCTGGGGCCTACGACATTCCCTATTTGCGCTGCATACCCAACATCAGTCTGGCCTGCCCGGCCGATGAAAACGAATGCCGCGGCTTGCTGACCAGCGCTTTTGAGCAAGACCATCCGGTGGCCGTGCGCTACCCCCGTGGCGCAGGGGTAGGGACGGTGCAACAGCCAGGTCTGCAAGCCTTGCCATTCGGCAAAGGGCAATTGCGCAGGCAGGGCAGCAACATTGCCGTGCTGGCCTTTGGCACCTTGCTACACCCGGCGCTGCAGGTGGCGGACAAGCTGAATCTCACGGTGGTGAACATGCGCTGGGTCAAACCGTTGGATGTCGCCTTGTTGCTCGACGTGGCGGCCAGTCATGAGGCCCTGGTCACGCTGGAAGAGGGCGCGTTGATGGGGGGTGCGGGCAGCGCTGTACTGGAGGCATTGCAGGCCGCTGGCGTCAACATTGCCGTGTTGCAACTGGGTTTACCTGACAAGTTCATCGAGCATGGTGACCCAGCCAAACTGCTGGCTCTGCAAGGTCTGGACGCGGTGGGCATTGAGGCGTCAATTCGCCAACGGCTGGGCAAGTACATGCCCTTCGCCTGAGAAAAATCTGGCTCTGATGCATTCCTGACAGCGACCTGAACACACGGGTCCATCTACCGTTTCTCAAGGGAAAACCCCTGCGGGCGGGGTGACGGCACTTCCTAAAATCGCGCTCGATACGGTCAGTTTCATGCAGAGGTTTCCCCTGCCAGGCTGGCGCAAGTCAAATCACCCGAGTAGCCGTTTTATCCACAAGAGGAGTCTTTCATGGATCGTCGTTCCGTCATTAAAAACGCTGGTATTGCTGGCGTATTGGCAGCCGGTGTTGCACCCGCTGTTCACGCCCAGGCCGCCGTGCGCTGGCGTCTGTCTTCCAGCTTTCCAAAAGCGCTGGACACGATTTATGGTGCCGCCGAGGTGTTTGCCAAAAACGTTAAAGACATGTCGGGTGGCAAGTTTGAAGTGTCGGTGCATGCCGCTGGCGAAATCACCCCTCCATTTGGTGTGGTGGATGCCGTGCAACAAGGCTCAGTGGAATGCGCGCACACCGCGCCTTACTATTTTTTCGGTAAAAGCGAAGCTTTTGCTTTGGGTTGTGCCATTCCCTTCGGCCTGAACAGCCGCCAGATGACTGCCTGGATGTTTGAAGGCAATGGCCTGAAACTGATGCGCGAGTTTTACGCCAAGTACAGCATCATCAATTTCCCAATGGGCAATACAGGCGCGCAAATGGGCGGCTGGTATCGCAAGGAAATCAAGTCGGTTAAGGACATCAAGGGATTGAAGATGCGCATTGGCGGTTTTGCCGGCAAAGTGTTTGAACGCATGGGCGGTGTGCCCCAAAACATCCCGGGTGGCGAAATTTATTCCGCGCTGGAAAAAGGCACGATCGATTCCGCAGAGTGGGTAGGTCCATACGACGACCTGAAGTTGGGCTTCAACAAAGTGGCGCCGTTTTATTACTACCCCGGCTGGTGGGAGGGTGGTCCTGAGTTGGACTTGTTCGTCAACCAGAAAGCCTACGACGCACTGACACCGGAAAACAAAGCTATCGTGTCAGCCGCTTCTAGCGTGGCACACATCGAAATGCAAGCGAAGTACGACGCGAAAAACCCGACTGCCTTGAAGCAGTTGGTCGGTGCAGGCACCAAGCTGCGCCCGTTCCCGAACGACGTGATGGCGCTGGCTTTTAAAGAAGCCATGGCCTTGTATGAAGAGCTGAACAGCAAGAACGAAGACTGGAAAAAAATCTACGCTGACTACTCCAAGTTCCGCGCTGATTCAAATCTGTGGTTCCGCTTCACCGAAGCGCGTTTTGACAGCTTCATGCAAGCGCAAAAGCTGTAATTCCATAGCGATTTCAGGTTCTTTATTTAGCCCCGGTGCCTTGCGCACTGGGGCTTTTTTGCGTGTTCGCAAAACGCAGCCAACGACTTCTAATGCACGGGGCAAAGTGTTCACCTCACAAACGCGCACGTAAATTTTAGGGAAAAACCGAAAAAGGAAGCAAGGAGCAAGACAGCAAGCTGCTACGTTCCCCGCTTGGGCGAGTGGCACACATGAATGTCAAGACACCACAGTTTCTCAGGAAGCGCGTTTGTCCTACACAAACATATTAATTTGTTATCAAAAATAGTATGTTGCGCATATCTGTGACGTCAACTCTGGCGATCTAAAGAAGTTTTCAGTTACGCCGCGTGCCAACGTATGAAACCCGCAATCCATATGCAATTTTTTCGGTGATAAGACCGGTTGCACGAGCTGGATTGACAACCAATGCACGGGAGATGCAGACGTGACACTCGCGACGGAAACGCAGGACAACTTAAAAGCGGAAAACGTCTGGTTGCGCCATCGCCTTGAAATGGCAGAAGCTGCAATGCAGGCGTTGCGCAACAGCACGGCCACTGCGCTTGACAGTACTTTAGCCAAAGCC
>JAYUXO010000223.1:0-4013 GCA_043753505.1 Comamonadaceae bacterium | reverse complement strand
GCAATGGAGCTGTTCCAGGCGTTCAGCGCGATGGTGCAGCCACTGCCCATCACGCGGTTGCACGCGACCAAAGCGGCTTGTCGGCCCGCTTCTTCGGTTTGCTGATTCCAGGTTGCCCATACATCGCCTGCGTCAGCGTGCCAAGCCACGGCAAGGTGTGCGTAGGTGGGTGGTCGCTCAGTCCTTGGCCCATCGGCGCCAGTGGATGGCTGGCGCGCCGGGTTGAGGGCGTCGCGTTGCCGCTGGACGGCTTCCATGCTGCGCCGGTGCCCCTCTTCGTTGGCAAGCTGTTGCTGGCGCTGCTGCTCGATCCGGCGGTTGATGGCGTCGTTTTGCTGGTTGATGCGGTTCCAGTCGGTTTGTGCGGTTACCGCCGTGGCGGTGGTGATCAATACGGTCGCAAGCACGCAGCGCAGCGCAAGGGTGTTCATGACAGGGTTTTGTTGGGTATTTGCAGAAATTCGGATTTGCCAAAACCCCCCAGTGGTTCGCGTGGGTTTGTAGGTTCTCGAAAGGGTCGCCAACTTTTACACCGAGACCAAAGCTGGGCACACCCTACGTTGGTAGGGTTGTGAATCAGATGGCTAAGGCGTGCTGACCCGTGCGAACGTGCGCTGCAGCACAGACAGCCTCACAGTCGCGCACTAAGGTTGGCCAATCGTCCAGTCGCCCACGTGTCGGGCCTGTTCGATCGTCAACCCACCCAGGAGAAGCACATGACCCCTATCAGTACCCTGATCGCCTCGCCGCACCACACCCCACCTGCCGACAAAGACCTTGCCGAGCAGGCCCTTCCCGGCCACGGCATTCCGTCGCAAGACCCGGATCTTGCAGCGCAGATTCCGCTGGAAGCCCCGGAAGCCGAGCGCGAGGCCCGTTCGGCCTTGGTAGGTGGCGGCGCAGTCGCCGGCCTGGCTACGGGTGCCGCTATCGGGGTTGCGGTGGCCGGCCCGGTGGGGGTGGTGGTGGGTGCCACGCTGGGTGCCGTTGTCGGCGCACTGGGTGGCGAAGCTGCTGGCGCAGCGACAAAGCCGGACGACGGGAAAATGCCGAAGACCGTGCCGCCGCGCCGCTAAGGAATCTCTGCATAACCCATGGCGAGTCAGCGCGAATGCAGATCGGGATGCAACGCAAGGCGAAAAATGAAACCAACAGCACTGCTATTGGTGAGTTTTTCAACGCCGCGGTGCGCCCGAGGCTGCGTTCACGCTGGCCGTCAGAGGTTTCCTGAGCCCAAGCCGTTTTAGACAAGGCCGAAACGCGCACGCGACGCGCCGAATCCATTCATGTCTATGTCTGGCGTGCGCCCCGCTACCAGATCAGCCAATGCCCGAGCGCTGCCACAGCTCAGCGCCCAGCCGCTGGAGCCGTGCCCGAGGTTGAGCCACAGGCCGCGTATGCCGCTGGCACCAATGATGGGTGGACGGTCTGGCAGCATCGGGCGGGCACCTTTCCAGTGCTGGACCTGGGGTGCCAATGTATCGCGGCCCGCGCTTGCGCCCAGCTGGCCTTTGCCCAACCGGGCTGCGCCGGGAAACCAGTCATACAGCACTTGGTAGAGGGTCTGGAATGCCGCATGGTTGTGTCTGTCAGGGTGACCGCCGATTTCGGCGCTGCCTGCCACGCGCACCCGGTTGCCCAGGCGTGAAATGGCCACCTTGTAGCGCTCGTCCATCAAGGCGCTGCGCGGGGCCAGCAGCGGGTTGTCGGCCGTGTCGGGGTGCAAGGGTGCAGTGATGGAATAGCCATACACAGCGGTTAAAGGAATGTTGATACCCAACGGGCGCAGCAAGGCGGCAGATTGCAGACCGGCGCACAGAACGACCCCGTCAAAGAAGCGCGGAGTTGTTTCATTTGCTATTAAAAGAGAAGCTGCTTGAGCAGTATTAACAAGGGCTACAGCCTGGTTGAACATAAATTTGGCACCCAGGACCTCTGTCTTGGCCTTGAGCAGCAAGGCGAACTGGCGGCAGTTGCCCACCTTGTCGTCGGGCAGGTGCACGGCCCCGGCGAGCGCGGTATGGGGGCTGAGTGCAGGCTCGATCTGGCGCGCGGCAGCCGCATCGATTTCCTTGAAGACGACGCCCGCATCCCGCAGCACCTGCAAGCCCGGCTGCACCAGCGCGCGGTCCTGGTTGCCGCGCAGCAGAACCAGGTAGCCGGTGCTGCCTTCATAGTCCAGATGCAGTTGGTCGACGAGCGTGTGCAGCCGCTGTCGGCTGTAGAAAGCCAGCCGCTGCAGATGGGTGCGGTGCACCAGATAGGTTTCCAGCTTGCAGGCGCGCGTGAAGCGCCACATCCAGAGCAGGTCAGTGGCCGACAGCGGCAGCGTCACGCGCACCGCCGCATGCTTTTTGAGCAGGTAACTGAGCACCTTGAGCGGCATGCCGGGCGCGGCCCAGGGCGTTACGGAGCCGGGTGACACCACGCCCGCATTGGCAAAACTGGTTTCCTCAGCCACCGCACTGCGCCGCTCGAACACGGTCACCTGGTGGCCATCCGCAGCCAGCTCGTACGCGGTGGTGACGCCAATGATGCCGGCACCCACGATGGCGATGTTCATGCTTTTTTTACGACAGCGCTGTTTCAGCCTGCACCGCCACATTCAGCACCGTGTCGTCGCGCAGCGCACCGTTCCAGATCATCAGCCCCACGGGCAACTCATCAGCGGCATGGCAGGGAATGGAAATGCCGCAACCGTCCAGCAGGTTCACGGCGCTGGTGTTGCGCAACAGCAGGTTGTTGACGCGAAAGAACTCCGCTTCACGCTGGGCGTCTGGGGCGGCATTCCTGCCCACAGCGGGTGCAACGTCGGCGATGGGCGGGGCCACCATGGGCACGGTCGGTGACAGCACAGCATCAAAGCCTTGCAGTTGAGCGCCCATTTGAGCGGTCCATTGCGCGCGGGCGTCGAGCAAATCGAGGTATTCCCAGGCCATTACCGGCGCACCTTTCTCAATGCGCAGCCGCACGCGCGGGTCATACCGCGCGCCGTGTGCGACGAGCATTTCACGGTGCCACGCAAAGGCTTCAGGAGCGGCAAAACCGCCGTCAGGTTGCTGGCGCAAGGCGGTCACTTGAACCTCATGAATCCGGGCGCCGGCAGCCCGCAGGCGGGCCAGGGTGCGTGTGAAGGCGCGTGCAACGGTCTCGTCCAGGCCTGCCAGCATGAAGTCGGTGTCCACTGCGAGCCGGTATGCCGCCAGCGGTGCCCGGCTGCGCGTGACCTGTCGCTGCGCGAGCACCTCATGCACGGTGATGGCGTCGGTCACTGAGCGGGTGATGGCGCATACCGTGTCCAGCGTGGTGGACAGCGGCAGCGCGCCATCGGTGGGCACGAGCCTTGCAGTGCTTTTAAAGCCGACCACGCCGCATAACGCCGCCGGTATGCGTATCGAGCCGCCGGTATCGGATCCCAGGCCCACAAATGCCGCGCCGGTAGCGACTGACACTGCTGCGCCCGACGATGAGCCGCCCGGGATGCGCGGCGTGGTCGCATCGCAAGGATTGACCGGCGTGCCATGGTGCGGGTTGGTGCCCACGCCTGAAAACGCAAACTCACTCATGTTGGTGCGGCCCAGCAGCACACCGCCAGCGGCTTTCATGCGGCCCACGGCAGGCGCGTCGTGCGCCGCAGGAGGCGCATCGACCAGCACCATCGAGCCGGCGGCGGTGGTCTGGCCCGCCACATCGAATAGGTCTTTGACCGACACCGCCAGCCCTGCCAGAGCTTGCCAGGCATGCGGCGGTCGTGTCGGGAAAACCTGAAAATCCGGTCCGATAAATACGTGGGCACACGCCACAGACCGGGCTGTATCCAGCGATTGCGACCATGCGTCTGCTGCGGTGTGGGTTCCAGCCAGCAGTGCGTGACGGGTGGTATGAAGATCGCGGCGCAATGTCATGAGGGAACGGTTTCGGGTGAACGGTTGGTGTGAAGAGTGGGCGTGAAGGCTGTTGGCGCGGGCTATAATCCGGCAGTTTTGCACGAACGCAACTTTTGTCTTCACAAA
>JAYUXO010000222.1:0-9862 GCA_043753505.1 Comamonadaceae bacterium | reverse complement strand
TCACCTACGGTGCACGTTGTCCCATCCCACAGCGCGTACTGACCCGCAACAACCTCAAAACCACACGCGTCGGCCGCATCATCCGCAACCTGCCCCCGGCCACGGTCTATCGCATTGAACGGGCTTGAGAGGAACCTGTCACCAGCTCGATTCTGGCGAACCGGGCGCCGCTGACAGCCGCCCCCGCGTCCCGGCCAGGTGCCCATCACGACATATTCGTTTTCAATCCGGCCACCGAGTGCCTGCAGCCGGTCGTCCAGCGGCGTGCGTACGAAAAGCCCGGAAGCCGATGGTTTCAAGATCGCAAAAATATCGAGGTCTTCGGTTGAAACCGCTGGTGCGTAGAAGCCAGCAGCTACGGCACCGCCGATCGCAAACTAACCAGTGCACCTTCGTTGCGCAGTTGCAGCAGGATTTGAAGAGCTTAAGGCATATTCAGATGCCAATACGGCTTTCAACCCTTGTGGAATATGCTCAAGCAGCTATCAAATAAATAGCAGTCGCTGGCTTCATCGCCACGGCGCCGGACACAAGTCCAGCGCTGCCAGGCCCTGCGCCACACGCGGCAGGGCTTTGATGAGGCGGCGCTGGTCTTCTATTTGCCAAGCGTCGCGCAGGGCTTGGGGGGCTTGCAGTTCGGTGAGCATGTCGCCAGCTACCGCCGCGTCGTTGATCACGCCGAGTTCTTCCTGCAAATCAGCCAGCGCATCGCGGTATTTCTGGAGTTGCGCGTCGGTGTACAACTTGACCCACAGGTCCAGCAGGTAGCGCAGGCGTTTGACTTCGATGCGCAAGTCGTGACGTGCCAACGGGCTCAGGCGCGTGAGGTCACGGGCGGCGTGTTGCACTTTTTCGTGGGCGTCGGCCAGCATGGTGTTGGCGATCACCAGCAACGGCCGTGGCGGTTTTTTGCCATGCGCCACATCGGGCGATGTCGCCAGGTCATACGTCAGCCGCTCCGCCCGCAGCAGCGCCTGGCCGTGGGCGGGTTGCACCAAAGCAATGGCGATGGCTTCATAGGCGGCGGTGCGGCGCAACGCGATCAAATGGGCCACGGTGTCCAGCGCGTTGCGCACCTCGTCGCTGAGCGTATTACGCATGGCAGGCAGAGTTTCCAGCGCAAACACGTCGGCGTCGCGCGCAGTGCCCAACAGCTGGCCCAGCGCACGCAGCGGGCCGCGCTGTGCGTCCACCGATTTGTGGTGGGCGGTGCACTCGGGCAGCGGGCCAAAGGCGCGCAGCACCGTGCGCAGGCGGCGCAGGGCTACGCGGGCCAGGTGCACATATTCCACGTCAGCCGCTTGCAGATGGCGCAGGTTGTGCTGCAGCGCCGCCAGCGGGCTGGACACGCTGGCCGCAAACGCTTGCACGGCGCAATTTTGCGCATCCAGCTTGGGCGGCTTGGCTTTGACAGGGGCCACCGGCACGTTGCGCAGCAGCTCCCACCCGCGCTCGGCCTTGCTGGACGACAGGGGAATCAAAGCCACATCGGCGCACAGGCGTTGGGCCAGTTTCCAGATCGGCAGCGGCTTGCCAGAGATGTGCTCCAGCTCCACCTCGCTCAAGGGCGCGGTGCGCTTGCGTGCGCCGGTGCCCACACTGATCTCGCCCTGGTCGATGCTGAAGACGGCTTGCGTCGGCTGATCGGGCGATTCTTCAGTGGGCAAGGCCAGCACCCAACTGCGCCGCTCAAACCGCATGGTGAAGGCGCGTTTGAGCCGGGTTTTCAGCTTGGCGAATTCGGGGAGTTCGGCCAGTGGGGTTTGGGCCAGCGCTGCCCAGTCCAGCGCGTCGCTGGCCACTGGTGTTTCCCACTCACCGCGCTGGCGCAGGGCCAGTGCTTCCCCGCTGGCAGTCTTGAAGGTCTGCACCCACCCCTCGCCTTCATGGCGCACGCGCAGCGACATTTTGTGGCTGGCCAAAAGACCTGCGGGCGTGTCGTAGTAGTGCGCGCGCATGGCCTGCAGGCGCGGCGGGCTCGCCAACACCTGCACGAGGCGCGGGTGTATCTGCAGCCGGGGCAAGTCCGCGGAGCGCACGGCCAGTTTGAGTTCAAGTTCTGTGGGCATGGGGCTTGTATTCCTGGGTGTGATTGGTGTCAATTTAGCATCGAAATGGGCTACAGCCCTTTAATACATTGCTCAAGCAGCTATTATTTTATGAGCATACTTTGATGCAGATACACAAGTCATTCACCGCAGAGGCGCAGAGAACACAGAGGAACCAGAGGGCTGCATAGATAAACAGATAAGTTTTCTGAGTTCTCTCTGACCCGCTTCCTCTGCGTCTTTGCGTCTCTGCGGTAATGGCAATCCTGTTCAAGCTGTCTGCCGATTGACTGACACCTTGCAGCTTGCTTCTTATCATGCCCCCATGACCCAACCCGCCTCTCCTGTTTCACTGTACCAACCCCAACGCATCTCCCGCACCGAGACCGTGCGCATTCGCCACCTTGACTACTGCGTGCGCATCTGGGGCCAGCCAAACCCTCACACACCACCCCTCGTCATGGTGCATGGTTGGATGGATGTGGCCGCTTCTTACCAGTTTGTGGTGGACGCTTTTGCACAAGACCGCTGGGTGATTGCGCCCGACTGGCGTGGCTACGGCGGCTCCATGGGCGACACACCGCATGCCGACAACTACTGGTTCCCCGACTATCTGGCCGACCTTGACTTTCTGCTGGACCACTACAGCCCCGACCAGAGCGTTGACCTGGTGGGCCACAGCATGGGTGGCAACGTGGTCATGCTGTATGCCGGCGTGCGCCCCGCGCGCATTCGCCGCCTGGTCAACCTCGAAGGCTTTGGCATGCCTGCCACCCGGCCCTCGCAGGCACCCGGCCGCTATGCCAAATGGATGGACGAGCTGAAGGCTTTTCACAAAGCCCCAGGCGGTGGCGACCTGGCCCTGCGCGCCTACCCCGACGCCGCTGGCGTGGCCCGCCGCCTCATGAAAACCAACCCGCGCCTGAGCGCCGACAAAGCCCATTGGCTGGCCCCGCACTGGGCAACACAAAACGCCCAAGGTGAATGGGCCATTCTGGGCAACCCCGCTCACAAAATCACCAACGCCCAGCTATACCGCGTGGAAGAGGTGCTGGAGATTTACCAGCGCATCACCGCGCCCACGCTGGCCGTGGAAGCCACAGACGATTCGCTGACCCGGTGGTGGCAAGGCAAATACACCCTGGCCGAATACCACGAACGGCTGAAGGTGGTGCCCGACTTGCGCATTGCGGTGGTTCAAGACGCCGCGCACATGCTGCACCACGATCAGCCGCAGGTGCTGGCCAAATTGATTGAGGACTTTCTGGCGTGAGCTGGCTGGTTCGCGTGGAGATTCGCGCTTTGGTTCGCGGGTTAGTGTCGGCCATTGCGTTGGCCGCCTGCGCAGCTTTCAGCGCCCATGCCCAAAACTACCGCCCCGTCGCCATCGCATCGTTCAACCTGGCATGGGCTGGCACCGTGGCCGACTACGAGCGCCACGTGGCCGTGTGCAACGCGCCCGAAGTGAACTGGTGCGACAGCCGCATCAACAACCGCCTGAACAGTCGCCCGAACAACCGCACCAGCGATCGCGATGGCAAGGGCAATAGCGCCGAGGTGGCCCGCGCCCAGCGCTGCCAGCAAGCCACACAGGCCGCCGCCGGGGGTGCCACTGCCGCCCTGCTCGTAGCACCCTGCAACGCCTACCAAGCCAGCGGCGCGCAGGCCACGCGCGCCAACTACTTACAAAAACTCCAGGGGCTGCGCGCCACGGTCGACCAGTTGATCAGCCAGGACAAGGTCCGCGTGATCGCGTTTCAAGAGCTGCGTTCCAAAGAAGCCCTGGCAGAAATTCTGGGCAAACACGCTGCGCAATTCGACGTGTGCGTAGCGACACACCGCGCCTTTCAAACCCTGGGTTTTGCATGGGACAAATCGCTTTCCAGCGCGCCCGGCGTGTGCACCACCTACGAGCCACTGGGTATTCCCGATCCCAATGCGGGCGGCACCCTGACCCGCCGCATGCGCCCCGGCCTGGCGTTGGCGCTGCGGGTCAGCGGGGAGCCCATCACGTTCATGAACCTGCACCTCAAATCAGCCTGCGCCAGCCTGCTCAATTCCCGCGCCTTCAAAGGCCGCACGCTCGACGACCCGCTGGACGCCTGCGAGACGCTGAACCAACAAGTGGCCCCACTGGAAAACTGGATCGAGGCAATCGCCAAAACCTCGCCACGCCTGGTGCTGCTGGGCGACTTCAACCGCCGCATCGACGAAGAAGCCGCCGCCGCCGTTGCCCCCGCCCAGGTGCGCACCAACGGCAGCAACCCGGCAGGCCCAAACCCCATCGACGCCCAGGGCAAAGTCGCCACCCGCTACCTCTGGCAAGAACTCTCCGACGGCTCCCCCACCCTGCACCAGTTGCCGCTGGCAACCGACCAACCCAGCACCTGCAAAGGCTTCGCCGGCCTGGACCACATCGTCATCAGCGATGCGTTACGACAGCGCCAGGGCACATCGGTGCCCAACGCACGCAAGACAGGCGTCCAGTCGCAGCCCCAGCAAGTCATCCAGACCAGCGACCACTGCCCCACGGTAGGCGTTTTGAAGTTGTAACGCTATGATTTGTATAGCTGCTTGAGCAATGAATACAAGGGCTGTCGGCTGTTTTGTCTTGAAAACCGCCGAGCGTGACAAAAATGGGGTCAGATCCCAATTCTGGACACGGTCTGCATCGGCGAGTCAAAAAGCCCGTACGAAATTGGGCTCTGACCCCGTTTTTAGCTTCCGGAGCGAGAACCGACGACCGCCACGCCTTCCTCTGAAAACCAGCGTGTCGGCAGGCAAAATGCTGTACACCCGTACACCCAGGGAGCCTCATGAAATCCCACACCCGCTCAGATCCAACCATCCAAGCCAACGCCGCCCAGCTGACTGCACAACCAGATGCCACAGCGTCGCTGCATGCCGAGCTGCGCACCCTCATTGCCGCCAGCCGCCAGCGCCTGGCGGGTACGGTGAACGCGGAGTTGACCCGCTTGTACTGGACGGTCGGGCAAAGGCTGCGAACCGAGGTGCTGGGCGATACGCGGGCCAACTACGGAGCCAAGCTGCTAGAGCAATTGGGCCAGCAGTTGGCGTACGAATTTGGCCGGGGCTTTGAGTCCAGAAACCTGCGCCGCATGGTGAAGTTTGCAGAAGGCTTTCCAGACGCTGCAATTGTGTCAACACTGTCGACAAAATTGAGCTGGAGTCACATGGTCGCCATCGTGGCGATCAAAAACCCACAGGCGCATCAGTTTTACGCCCAACAGGCCGCGCTGGATGGCTGGAGCGTGCGCGAACTCCAGCACCAGATCGAGCGCAAAGCCTTTGAACGCACCGAGCTTGCCGCATTGCAAGCCCCCACCCTCACTCAAGCTGAGCCCACGAGCACCAACCCGGCTCTCGTCTTCAAAGACCCCTACTTCCTTGACTTTCTAGGCCTGCGCCAAGGCCACGACGAGGCCGACCTGGAGTCGGCCATCCTGCGCCAGCTCGAAGCCTTCATCCTCGAACTGGGCCGCGGCTTTGCCTTTGTCGAGCGTCAAAAGCGCATGGTCATCGATGGTGAAGACTTCTACCTCGACCTGCTTTTTTACCACCGCCGCCTACGCCGCCTGGTTGCCATCGAGCTAAAACTGGGCCGCTTCAAAGCCGCCCACAGAGGTCAGATGGAGCTGTATTTGAAGTGGCTGGACAAATATGAACGCCAAGAAACCGAAGAAGCCCCCATCGGACTCATCCTCTGCGCCGAATCCAGCCGCGAGCAGGTGGAACTGCTGCAAATGCACCAAGACGGCATCACCGTCGCCGAATACTGAACCGAGCTGCCACCCAAAGCCGAGCTGGAGCAAAAACTCCACGCCGCTTTGTTGGAGGCCCGAGAGCGGCTGGCTCGGCGCGGGGTGTTGTTGGGTGGTGAAGGGGATGAATAACCACCGCAGCAAGCGAAATGAAGCTGAATCACTATTCATTTAATAGCTGCTTGAGCAATGAATACAAGGGCTGATGGCCGTTTTGACTTAAAAATCGCCGAGCACCAGAAAAATGGGGTCAGATCAAAATTCAGGACACGGTCTACATCGGCGACCGAAAAAACCTGTGCGAAATTTTGCTTTGACCCCGTTTTTGGGTTTCGGAGCGGGACAGCCCAGCAAGTGCCAACCTTTGTGCAGCCCAGCCGCCAGAAAAACCCGCAATTACCGAGCTGAATAGACGCCCGACGTTGTGGCGGGTCACCGCGAGGCTCGGTAGCAAGCATCTCTCACTATACTTTTAATAGCTGTTTGAGCAACGAATACAGGGGCTGTCGGTTGTTTCAACTTAAAAACGCGCAGAAAAAAATTTGTAGGCGGTTTCACAGCATCGAAGTTTGTCCGCTTAAAAGCTCATCAGCTGGCGTCGCCAAGTGAAATGCGTCTTTTGGCAGTCAAAATCCAGAGATAGTCGGCTTTATCTTTTTAAGCAGCGCAAATCCGGTGACCCTACCCAATGAAGACCAACGTCCACTCAAACTTCGACACGCTGCGCAGCAATGAGGGCCCTTTGGCGTTTGGACGCTTTGGACAAGCGACACACGAATCAATGGCACGAAATGGAAAACACATAGTTGCAAAAGCTATTGCATAAAATAAGTTTCATTCGAGGGCAAAAATATATGACAACGAACAAAGCTCGATTTCATGTCGACTCTAGGCTTGCAAAGCTACTGAGCCAGGAGTACTCGTCAACCGAGAAAGCCCTTAAGGAGCTTGTAGACAACGCATGGGACGCGGACGCAGACTCCGTTCGCATCCAATTGCCAGAGCCCATGAGTGACTCTCCTATTGAAGTCGTAGACGATGGAAGTGGTATGACCTCAGAGGAAGTCAGGCGGCACTATCTCGCCATTGCGTCGGATCGCCGCATATTGCGCGGCGAGAGAACGAACAAAAAGCAGAGATTAGTAAAGGGTCGAAAGGGCGTAGGGAAGTTCGCAGGTTTGATGGCTGCTTCTGAAATGTCACTGGAAACATTTGCACGAAATATTCGCAGTAATTTCGTCGTGCGTCTAAAGGATTTAGAACAAGTTGCAGATATTGAAAAACTGAATATCCCACTCTTGACGGAACCGAGTCTGGCATCTGCGCGTGGGACAAAAATTACGCTTGCGGGACTCCATGCTGGTCTTACGTTTCCAGACCCCAAAAAATTACGACAAATACTCCTGCAAGAGTATGGTCGTGAATCCGGCATCGCGATATTTGTAAATGGAAAGGTATTGGGTGTCGATGACGTCGATGGCACTTTTCATGACTTAACTCTTTCAGTAGCCGATGTCGGAGAGTTACGATTGAAGTTTGCAATTGCCGAAGATAAATCTGTTTCTAGACAACCGGGCATCGTGATAAAAGTTGACGGCAAGGCAGTAGGAAAGCCATCATTCTTTGGACTTGACGAACAAGAGGACTTCCCACCTAAGCTATTGAAGCGGCTTTACGGCGAGATTGATGCAGATGGATTGCGCGACCACGTAACTGCCGGTTGGGGAAGTCTTATTGAGAACAGTGAATTGCTTGTTGGCTTAGGCGATAAGGTAAGGCCCATTATTTTCGAAGCCTTCAAAGAACGCTATGGGCGAGACATTCAATTGGCGCAGGCCCGGTTACGTCGTGAAGTCCACGAAAGACTAGCAGCACTTCCGGAGCACCGGCGGGAGTACGCTGACAAGGCAGTGAAACGGGTTTTGGATCGCTTTTTCGGGGAGCCGCCTGAAAAAATTGAACCTTATGTCTTCGTGTTGTTGGAAGCAATCGAACGGTCTGATTACGGGACTCTGCTCAAACATCTTGCCGAAGCATCAAAAAGCGATATTGCTGCGGTAGCGGAAGCGTTAGAAGAATTCGGGTTGATTGAAATCGCTCATCTGGTAGAGCAAGCCAAAGCACGGCAAGGATTCTTGGACAGCTTAGAACTGCTTGCTTCGAATCCAAAAACCTTGGAAGCGTCCATGCACAAAGCGATCGAACGAAGTTTATGGATATTCGGCCCTGAATATTCTCTTTTTAGTTCGAACAAAACACTTCAACGACAAGTCGAAGATCACCTTGGCCAGAAATACACGGGTAAGAACGCCAGTAAGAGACCAGACTTACTATTAAGTGAAAACTTGGGTGGCAACTGCCTTTTGATTGAATTCAAAAAGCCATCTCATTCCCTCAACCGCGACGACTATGTTCAAGCAACAGCATATCGACACGATTTGGCCAAACATTTGAATAAACCTATCCAAGTGTTAATTGTTGGTGGCCGTCGATCCCCTGACTATCCGACTCAAAATCTAGAACCAGAAGTCAGTGCTCTTTCTTTTCTCGACGTAATCGGCACAGCCAGGAGACAACTTGATTGGCAGCTTCGTTCAAAAGAATAGGTCACGCACATGCGGGAATCACTTTGGTGAGGACTCGCAATCAAAACCCGGTGTTATGTACTGGATGGCAACTGGTAACCCTACACCCGTATTTTTTTGAAATACATACATTCACAAGATGCATTCTTTTGTAAGCTCGTCGAGATTGCACAGGGCATACGGCCGATCTGGTGTATTTCGCACACACGCTAGGCCTTTAAGGTAATGATGAGCCGCAAACCCCTCAATACGCATCATTTTTTGATCCGCATTCCCTACAATGCGCCTCATGCCCACGCCAGCACAACCACCCAAACCCCGCTACATCTGGCAGCACCCCGCCTGGCCCAGCCTGACTTTCGACGCCTCAAAGCTGTCCCCCGCCCTGGATCAAGCCCGTCTGGAGCAAGGCAAATTGCTGGGTTTGCTGGATGCCATTGGGCTGGAGCAGGCGCAGGTGGTGCGGGGGGAGTTGTGGGTGCAGGAGGCGGTGGCCACGGCGGCTATTGAGGGGGAACAGCTGAACCTGGATTCGGTGCGGTCGTCGGTGGCGCACCGGTTGGGCTTGGCGGATGCGCCAGGCTATGACAGACCGGCTGATGGGCTGGTGCAAGTCATGCAGGATGCCCTGGCCAACCACCACACTGCGTTGGACGTGGATCGGCTGTGCCGCTGGCAGTCGGCTTTGTTTCCGGGGGGCACCTCGGGCATCACCCGCATAACCGTGGGGCGCTTGCGCGACCATGTGGACGCGATGCAGATCGTCGGCGGGGCACCGGGGCGCGAGGTGGTGCACTACGAGGCGCCGCCCTCGGCTCAAGTGGCGGCGGAGCTGGGGCCATTTTTGCGCTGGTTTGAAGCCACCCGGCCTGGAGCTGTGGCCGCTGCGGTGCATGGCATTGCGAGGGCAGCGCTGGTGCATGTCTGGTTTGAGTCGATTCACCCATTTGAGGACGGCAATGGCCGTCTGGGGCGGGCCTTGGTGGACATGGCTTTGGCGCAAGACATGCAAGCCCGCGAGCCGGGGGCCGACCCGGCCTTGGTGCGCGTGTTTGGCATGGCTGGCCAGATGCTGAACAGTCGCAAGGCTTACTACGACGGGCTGAACGATGCGCAGCGCCTGCAGGACGTGGGGCCAGGCGATGCCGTGATTGACGTGACGCCGTGGGTGCAGTGGTTTGTGCAGGCCTTCACGCAGGCCTGCATGGCCAGCCAGGCGGTGGTGCGCCAGGTCACCGAGAAGGCAGTTTTTCGCTTACAGGCGGCGCAGCGTGACGTCAATGTGCGGCAGCACCAGGTGCTGGAGCGTTTGCTGGAGGCTGGCCACGAGGCGTTGGGCGGTGGGTTTTTAGGTGGCATGACCCGCGACAAATACGCCCGGATCACCGGTACATCGCATGTAACCGCCACGCGGGATTTGACTGATTTGCTGGCCAAAGGCCTGCTT
>JAYUXO010000221.1:0-9887 GCA_043753505.1 Comamonadaceae bacterium | reverse complement strand
GTTTCGCCACTGTGTCAGGTCAAAGCGTTGTATGGTTCCTCAAGCGCAATTGCTCGATCAGCCCGGTGCAACTGGCCTGGGCTTATGGATCTTTGTGCGTGGTATCTCTAGGCGTGGGTTTGTTTTTCTGGTTTCAGGGTGCACGCATGATCCTGCCGTTTGCTTCGCTGGAGCTGATTGCAGTTGGTGCTGCATTCTTGTTGTACGCGCGTCATGCCGCTGACGGAGAGAAAATTTCGTTGGACGACGCGCAACTGGTCGTCGAGTTGGAGCAGGCAGGTCGCTGCGAGCGCGCTACTTTCAATCGGCAATGGGTACGCATTGAACCAAGCGCTGCAGACCGCTCGCTCATTGAGGTGTCCGGGCAGGGGCGATCGGTGGTGGTTGGGCGTTATGTGCGCCCTGAATTGCGGCCGGCTCTGGCGCGAGAGTTGAGGATGGCCCTGCGGGGAATGTAATTTTTAAAAGCAATCAAACCAAGTGATAACGATGAAGCGTATTCATAATTCATTGACAACCGTGTTGCAAACCGCAGGCGTGTGGGCAACAACTGCAGCCTTCAGTACGGCTTACGCTGTCAATGACCTGCCAGGTGGTCCGGCCGTGCGGCAATGGAACTTGCACCCTGCAGTCACCAAAATCGCCGAAGAACAGCATTGGCTGCACAACTTCATGATGATTTTGTGCACCGTCATCTTTGTTGCTGTGTTTGCGGTCATGTTTTATTCCATCTGGAAGCACCGCAAGTCCAAGGGCCACAAGCCAGCTAATTTTCACGAGTCAGTCACCGTTGAAGTGATCTGGACCATCGTGCCATTCGTGATCGTAATTTTGATGGCGTTACCGGCCACGAAGGTATTGGTGGCCTCCAAGGACACCACCAACGCGGACTTGACAATTAAAACTACCGGCTATCAGTGGAAATGGGGATATGACTACATCAAGGGCGAAGGTGAAGGCATTAGTTTCATCTCCACGCTGGACAGCACGCACCGCGAAATGTCTAACAACGGAGCCAAGGGCATCATTCCTGACAACTATTTGCTCAAAGTTGACAATCCGATGGTGGTTCCAGTGGGCAAGAAAGTTCGCATCATCACCACAGCCAATGATGTAATTCACGCCTTTGCAGTGAATTCCCTCGGCATCAAGCAAGATGCTATTCCAGGATTCGTGCGAGACACTTGGTTTCGTGCCGAAAAAACGGGTGATTTCTACGGTCAGTGCCAGGAACTGTGCGGCAAAGAGCACGCGTACATGCCGATTCATGTGAAGGTGGTCACTGCGGCTGAGTACGTCACCTGGGTGGATGGTGAGAAGAAAAAAGCAGCTGCCAAACTGGACGATCCGTCTAAAGTCTGGACACTGGACGACATTACCAAGCGTGGTGAAAAGGTGTATGCAACCAATTGCGCAGCATGCCATCAAGCCAACGGGAAGGGTGCAGGTCCAATCAAGGCTTTGGATGGCTCTGCTGTGGTGCTGGACGCCGATAAATCCAAGGAAATAGCGATTTTGCTCAATGGTCAGAACAACGGCGCCATGCCTGCCTGGAAGCAATTGTCTGACACCGACATTGCAGCGGTCATCAGCTACACCAAAAACAATTGGTCAAACAAGACCGGACAAATCGTTCAACCCGCCGAAGTGAAAACCGCACGCAAATAAATTTCAGGACGAGACCACACCATGAGCGCAGTTCTAGACAACCACGGCCACGACACGACGCACGGACACGACCACCATGCCCACGCCCCCACCGGCTGGCGGCGCTGGGTATTTGCCACCAACCATAAAGACATCGGTACTCTGTACCTCCTGTTTTCTTTCACGATGTTGATGGTCGGCGGCGTACTTGCTTTGGGTATTCGCGCTGAGCTTTTCCAGCCCGGTTTGCAACTGGTCAATCCGGAGTTGTTTAATCAGCTAACCACAATGCATGGTCTGATCATGGTATTTGGCGCGATCATGCCGGGTTTTGTGGGCTTTGCGAACTGGATGATTCCTCTGCAGATTGGTGCAGCCGACATGGCTTTCGCCCGTATGAACAACTTCAGCTTCTGGTTGATGATTCCTGCTGCCTTGATGCTTACCGGCAGTTTTTTCATGCCCGGTGGCGCACCTGCTGCGGGCTGGACTCTGTATGCCCCGCTGACATTACAAATGGGCCCGTCAATGGACGCTGGTATCTTCGCGATGCACATCCTGGGTGCCAGCTCGATCATGGGGTCGATCAACATCATCGTGACTATCTTGAACATGCGCGCACCCGGTATGACACTCATGAAAATGCCGATGTTTGCCTGGACCTGGTTAATCACTGCCTACCTGTTGATTGCCGTGATGCCTGTGTTAGCCGGTGCTATTACCATGACGTTGACCGACCGCCACTTTGGTACGAGTTTCTTCAATCCAGCAGGCGGTGGCGACCCGGTGATGTATCAGCACATCTTCTGGTTCTTTGGCCATCCTGAGGTGTACATCATGATCTTGCCGGCATTCGGCATCATCAGCCATATCGTGCCCGCGTTCAGTCGTAAAAGGCTGTTTGGCTACGCCTCGATGGTCTACGCCACTTCGAGTATTGCGATACTGAGCTTTATTGTCTGGGCTCATCACATGTTTACGACTGGCATGCCAGTCACTGGGCAGTTGTTCTTCATGTACGCCACCATGCTGATTGCGGTGCCAACAGCGGTGAAAATATTTAACTGGATCGCCACTATGTGGCAGGGTTCCATGACTTTTGAAACTCCAATGCTTTTTGCGGTGGGCTTCATTTTCGTCTTCACCATGGGTGGTTTCACGGGTCTCATTCTCGCGATGGCTCCAATCGATACCCAGTTGCAAGATACTTATTATGTAGTTGCGCACTTCCACTATGTATTGGTGGCTGGTTCGCTGTATGCCATGTTTGCCGGTTATTACTATTGGGTACCCAAGTGGACTGGCGTGATGTACAACGAAACGCGCGGCAAAATCCATTTTTGGTGGAGCTTGATTGCGTTCAACGTGACCTTCTTCCCGATGCACTTTCTTGGCTTGGCTGGTATGCCGCGCCGTTATGCGGACTACCCGATGCAGTTTGCTGACTTCAACGCGCTGGCTTCTGTGGGTGCTTTTGCCTTCGGCTTGGCTCAAGTCTACTTTTTCGTCTTCATCGTGTTGCCTACCATGATGGGGAAAGGTGAGAAAGCGCCTCAAAAACCGTGGGAAGCAGCCGAAGGGCTGGAATGGGAAGTGCCTTCGCCGGCACCATTCCACACCTTTGAGACGCCTCCCAAATTGGACGCGACCGCAACCCGTGTGATCGGTTAACTGGCGATGACACCTGACCAAAGGAAGAATAACCGGCGAACTGGCCTGATTCTGGCCTCCATCGCTGTGGTGTTTTTTATCGGTTTTATGGTCAAGATGGTTGTTTTGACCTCGCGCTAAGCGGTGGAAAATCCGATGGGCCTGTCTCACAAAGAAAACCTCAAAATGGTAGGCAAACTGGCCGTGATCACGGTCGGCATGTTCGCTTTTGGCTACGCGCTGATTCCCATTTACAAGCATTTGTGCGAGGTCACAGGCATCAATATTTTGTCGCTTTCCGAGCGGCAGGTGCCAGGCAACGGCGCCGCAGGTCGCGATGTCAAACGTCCAGGCAACAGCCAGATTGACACCAGCCGCACCATCACCGTAGAGTTTGATGCGAATGTGCGCGGCCCCTGGGAATTCAAGCCTGCGCAGCGCTCGATTCAAGTGCACCCAGGTCAGTTAGCGACAGTTATGTACGAGTTTCAAAACATCCAGAATCGCCGCATGGCTGCCCAGGCTATTCCTAGCTACGCACCACACCAGGCAGCGCCTCATTTCAATAAGCTGGAATGCTTTTGTTTCAATCAATACACGTTGGAAGCGGGCGAGAAAAGACAATGGCCCGTATCGTTCGTGATTGACCCCAAGCTTTCCAAAGACGTGACCACGATTACCTTGTCGTACACCTTTTTTGAGGTGGGCGGCAAAACGCCACCGCCTCCTAAAGACGATCCAATTGCCAACGCGGTGAACAAAGGGATTGGTGTATGAGTACGCCGTCGTCACTGGTCCGCAAAGGTTCCTGGTTGCGCACTATCCAAGCGGTTGTCTGGTCGTTTGTTGGCATTCGCAAGAGCAGTGACTACGAGGAAGATCTTGTGAAACTGCACCCAGTTCACATTATTGTTGTCGGTCTAGGAGGCGCGCTGCTTTTCGTATTGGGTTTGATCACCCTGGTCAATTGGATCGTCAAATAATTTTTCAGAGTTGAGGAAAGAAACGCATGAGTTCCGTTGCACATAGCACTCCAGGTAAAGCCCCATATTATTTCGTACCCGAACCATCTCGCCATCCATTCATGGCGGCGGCCGGGTTGTTTTTTGTCATCTTGGGTGCCGGGCAATGGATCAACGGCGTGGCTTGGGGTGCGTATTCCCTTTCCTTCGGTATGTTGTGGTTGTTCGTAGTGCTGTATCAGTGGTTTCGTGACTCAATTCGGGAAAGCGAAGGCGGGTTGTATGGTCACAAAATTGACCTGTCATTTCGATGGAGCATGAGCTGGTTCATTTTCTCGGAGGTAATGTTCTTCGGTGCATTTTTCTCGGCACTGTGGTGGGCCCGTGCCCATTCGGTGCCTGCACTGGGTAGTCTGGAGAATGCCCTGCTCTGGCCTGATTTCAAGGCTGTCTGGCCCAGCATGGGCGTCGGTGTGACCGCTTCACCTGCGGGCATAGTGGAGCCGTTCACTACTATGGGCCCTTTTTGGCTGCCCACCATCAACACCGCCTTGCTGCTCACGTCAGGCGTTACGCTGACCATCGCTCACCATGCGCTGCGTGAGAACCATCGGGGTCGCACCATTGCGTTTATGTGGCTAACAGTGGTTCTGGGTATTGCGTTTCTATGTGTGCAAGGGTATGAGTATTACCATGCTTACACAGACTTGAATTTGAAATTGTCTTCTGGAATCTTTGGCTCCACCTTTTTCATGCTGACAGGCTTCCACGGTTTCCACGTGTTTGTTGGTATGTTGATGCTTCTGTTTATCACCTTGCGCTTGCAGCGTGGCCACTTTACCGCTGATAAGCATTTTGGCTTTGAGGGCGCGGCTTGGTATTGGCACTTTGTGGACGTGGTGTGGCTAGGACTTTATATTCTGGTCTACTGGTTCTGAATAACCTACAAAAAATAGAAAGTACAGCAAGGCAATTTTTTATAGGTGTCCCAAAGCAGGTATTCACTAAAGCACGCATTCACTGAAGCAGGTATTCAAAAAGCGTGTCGCGTTCGCGTTAACTGCTGATTTCCATAAGACACACCTGTGATCTGGTCTGGATACCAGCAGTACATTCTGTAATTATCTTTGCCCTCTTCAACCTTTTTTTCGTGCATATTGCATGCCCTGGTTTGCACAGTCGGGCCCACACTGCTTCACCACAGCTTCCAGCTGCTATGCGAACCCTACAAAAATGCCGATTAATTCCCGACGAAGCGCGATTCGTTGTCTCGGACGTATGCGGCAACGGTTTTCTTGCAAATATTCCCGATATTTGCTGCTAACACCGTGCCTTGCACCTGATCCTGGTACGGGTGCCGCGCTTTCACAGGAATAAATTAGCGTCTCTCTGACAGTAAGTTCAGGGTTACGCCATGAATCCAAGATCCCTGGGATATGCTGCGCCGCCAAAGTTGCGTAACTTCGGTAGCACGCCCTGGCCCGCCGTGGCACCAATCAGCTCAGTGTCAGACACGCCAAACCACTTGGCTAGCGTACCGGCGTATTGGTCGACCGAGGTGCTTGGTAACAGGCGGCCCTGGCCTACATGCCACTGGTCATTGCCATCGGTGGTGCTGTTGGTGACGCTGACGGGGGGTGGCGTGCCATAAAAGGCTTTTCCTTTCACTGCGCCGCCCACCATAAAGTGGTGACTTCCCCATCCGTGGTCTGAGCCGTCGCCGTTGGACGTTAGCGTGCGGCCAAAGTCAGAGGCGGTGAAGGCGGTCACCTTATCGGCCACCCCCAGGGCGAAGGTGGCGTTGTAAAACGCGGTCATCGCCTCGCTGACGCGTTGCATGAGCACGGGTTGCTGGGAAATCAGGTTGTCGTGCAAATCAAAGCCGCCAATCGATACAAAGAATACCTGGCGTTTGGCACCCAGGGTATTGCGCCCTGCAATCAGACGGGCAACCATTTTCAACTGGTCCGCCAGGTTGTTGTTCGTTGGAAAGGCATTGAACGGCGCGTTAGCGGCAGGAAATAGATCAATGGCGGTTTTCACGCCCGCGCCTGAGGTGATCTGTCTGATGGTGACCTTGTTGTACTCGTTTTCGAGTATGTTGGCTCTGGATTGCTGCACCAGCGTACTGAGAGTATTTTTCATGGCAGCCGAGTTGTAAACCGACGTGTTCGTCACACTGTTGATATTTACCGGGCCACCCGTGCCCACCTGATAGGACAACGCTGAACTACCTGACAGGAAAACCGTATTGCCAGTGACCGAAATACAGGTAAACAGGGAGTTGGCATTGGAGTTATTGATAACAGCCAGATCGCCGATGTTTCCGCCCCACCCGATCGTCGAGCCTTCCGGTGAGGACGATTGCCAGATGGACTGCTGATCGTTGTGCGAAAAAAGTTTGGGCGGCAAGGGATAGAGCACACGGTTACTGCCGTTGTACTGCGCACGCGTCAGTGGCACCACCAATGGGCCGACGTTTAACTGCACGGCCGCTTTACCGGTATTGAAAAGACCGGCCATGCCTGTCATGGCGGGATGCAATGCGTACTGACGCCCTCCCGCTAGCGGGAGGGTAGGCGTGAGCAATGTGGGCGTGAGCGCGCTCTGTGCCAACGCAATACCCGCCGTACCTCCCCGAATGGTGTTGTATAGGCCGTGACTCGTGTTGTCGTAAGGCACCACGGTGTTAGCGTAATCGTTGCCGCCATACATAAACACGCAAACGAGTGCCTTGTAGTCAGTCGCATCAAATGCGGCAGCCTCGCCCATGGCCGCCAGATTCAATGCCATGGGAAGGGCAGCTCCTGTAAAAGCCAGCTGGCCGGAGCGGCGCAAAAAGGCACGGCGGGTGTGTTTTTCCGGATCAACGAAGTGCATGGTGTGTTCTCTTGATGGGTGCGCGGTGTATCAATTCGAGAATCTGATGAAGCCGCTATTTCTGAATCAGGTACTCGGCGCAGGCCATTGTCATGAGTACAGCACCCCAAACGCGTTCCTGGCGTTGCTGCACTGTGCTGGCGGCAGTAAGAGGCGGGGTCGTCAGTGCTGAAACCAGCAGGGATTGGGTTGCTGCGGACAGTTGTCCGGCGCACAGCATCAAGTTGATGCGTCTGATGAGCGCCGTTGCATCCGCAGTTGCAATTGTTGATGTGGCAGCGGCGGTCAGCAAAGGCAACTCATTGGCATAAGTAGCTTTGATGTCGTAAACATAGTTGCGAAACGCAGCCTCCGGCACCGATGGCTCAGGGCAATTGAGACCGCGCTCAATAACGCCCTGCATAAAGTTCAAATACCCGCCAACGCTGGTTTCATTGACGAGCTGAAACTCAGGTGCCGGACTTTGGGTGGTTGCCAATGCAGTGCCTGGCGGCACGTACCCAGGGCGGAAAAAATTGAACACTGATGGTGCGCGAAACGGGGTTTGACCCAGTTGATTCGCCGGGTTGCTCAAATCAAACAGCTTCCAGCTACCAGCAGCTGATTGAGCGCCGAAGGTGCGTGACCACTGCACCAAGCGCAACATGGGCTCCCGCAGTTTGCCAAACGTGTTGCTCGAAAGACCCGCAGCATTGCGCGCTTCATCATCCAGAAGCACCGCAGCAACCACCGCCTTCATATCACCGCGCACACCACTGCCGTTGTTGTTAAAGGCGGTGGTGACACGGCCTACGTAGGCGGGGCTGGGGTTGCTGGTCACCAATCGCTGTATCAATTGTTTGCCAATAAAAGGGCCGACATTCGGATGATTGAACAGTGTGTCGAGTGCGGTTTTCAGCGCGGCCGCTCCTGGGGTGTTGGCCGGTATGGTGGTGCCTAAAAACGTGGCTGCCAGTGTCGAGTGGCGGGTGGCATCCAACCGCATGGGCTTGCGCGCAAAGTCACGGCTTTCTACGGTGTAGCTTTCAAAACCGCCACCATCTTTGTATACGCTAACCCGAACGCCATCGGAGGTGTCGAAGTCCCAGCCGGTAAACACGCGTGCCAGGTTGCTCACGTCGTCCGAGTCGTAGCTTTCAATCCTGTTGCCCGCATTCGGTCCGCTGGTGTATCGTTTTTCGATACCAAAGTTATCCAGCTCGTGCAGTCCGATCGTGAACAGTTGCATCACCTCACGGGCGTAGTTTTCATCCGGCACGCGACCTGTGGCAGTATTTTCTTTCTGGTTGCCTTTGGTATTCAGGTAGTGGCCCATGCCGGGGTGCAAAGTCACTTCTTCCAGCAACTGGCGGAAGTTGCCAAACGCATTTTTGTTCAGCATGTCCCAGTAATTGGCCATGGCATGCGCACGCCAACTGAATTCAAACGAATTGAAGGAGATGACAAAAATCTCGCTTAATGCCAGTGCCACTCGCTTACGCGCTGCATCGGGTGCACTCATCAGCTGCTTCCAGATCGCAAATTCGGCTGGATAGGTTGTGAAGAAGTAACGGTTGATGTCGGATACGCCGTACCCGCGCGATTCCATCCAGTCCCACGCGGTTTGGCTTTGCGGCGTGTTCATCTGTTGTGCTAGCCATGGTGCGTAGTCAAAACCTCGCACGTTGGCAATCTCGGTATCCGATACGCTGAATTGCGCTTGAAGTAAAAACCGTGCTGCCTGCTCTTGGGATACGCTGGCCAGCGGTGCAGGAGGGGGCGGTTGTAGGGGGGTCGGCGGGGCAACAGGCCCAGGTGCGGGCGGTGCAGGGACGGGCGATGTGACTGGTGCTGGCGTCGGGGCTGGAGCGGCGCCCGGCGAGGGTGCAGGAGTACCGGGCGCAGATGTGGTCACAGGAGCGGGGGCCGGTACTGGTGCAACCGGTGTGCCTGTCGCAGGCGGCGCTGCAACGGGGGTCGAGACTGACGGTGCTGCTGCGGGCGCTGCACTGCCGGGGGGTGCCACGGCAACCGGGGCTGCTGATGGAACCGGCGTCAAACTGATGGGATTTGGCAGCGGCAGCGGCGCGGTGCTGATAGGCGACGCGGCGCTTGAGACCGCTTCCTCCGAACCTCCACCGCTACAAGCGGCGAGCGTAAAGCTGGCTGCCAGGGCAGCAAGCGTGCCGCTTTGAGGGGAGCTTGCCAATGTTGCGCCAGCAAGTATTGGAACGATCGCATGCGGTGAATTGGGCAGGTCGATTGTCTCGTCCTGCACGCTCGCAATGCGTTCAGCCGGGGTATCGTTCGTGATCATCAAATTGCCTCGTAATAAGCTCAACGAAACTTTCAACTACGTCCGTTGTTAATTCTTATGTATTAGACCGGCTCTTTATAAATAAAGCATGGCTAAATCATCCGGAGATTCGCTCACGGGTGCAAGCGTGATTGCGACATGTAACGGCAATCAATGCTCATTATCCTGATTGCTATTAATTTAATAGCTGCTTGAGCAGGTTAAATAAGGGCTGGTGGCTTATTTGATCTCAAATGATGCTGCGTGACCCGCCCGACCCACACAG
This sequence comes from Comamonadaceae bacterium, assembly GCA_043753505.1. Classification (GTDB taxonomy): domain Bacteria; phylum Pseudomonadota; class Gammaproteobacteria; order Burkholderiales; family Burkholderiaceae_C; genus JAAFIW01. The sequence goes on along the minus strand of JAYUXO010000221.1, from coordinate 187 downwards.
TTAACCCGTCTCAACCAGGCGCGGGCTCTGAGAACAACTCAGCATTCATAAAGTCCAAGTCGGGCAAATAGGGCTCGGGCAGCATGGCGCCCAGCCGCTCTGATACCCGCTTGCCATAGGACTGCCCCGACTTGCGGGTGATGTAGCGCAACGCCGCCAACACATTCATCACCAGATCCGCCTCGTC
>JAYUXO010000220.1:0-24604 GCA_043753505.1 Comamonadaceae bacterium | reverse complement strand
AGGCACTGTGCAGTCGCGTGGCCATGCTGAAAAGCGGGCGGGTGGTGGCGCTGGCGGATACGTCGGAACTGCTGAAGAATGCCTCGTCGAACGTGCTGCGCTTCAAGATTGATAGCGAATTGCCCACAGAGCTGCTCCGCAAGGCACGTATTACAGGCCGTATCGTGCAGTTTCCAGCACACGATGCGGCCGAGATTGAGCAGTATTTGGCCGCTGTACGGCATGCCGGGCTGGTGGCTCAGGACGTGGAGATCCGCAAGGCCGACCTGGAAGACGTGTTTCTGGACGTGATGGCAGCTGCGGGAACGGCCAAAGCGCCCCTCCCGGCGGGCAGCGAAGGGCGCGTTGTGACGAGCGTGGGGGCGTGATGCAAGGCTGGCAAACCCTCTTCTACAAGGAAACGCTGCGCTTCTGGAAAGTCGCTTTCCAGACGATTGCCGCCCCGGTGCTTACCGCTGTGCTGTACCTGTTGATCTTCAGCCACGTGCTGGAAGACCGCGTCAAGGTCTACGACACCATCAGCTACACCGCCTTTCTGGTGCCCGGCCTGGTGATGATGAGCGTGCTGCAAAACGCGTTTGCCAACAGTTCGTCCTCCCTGGTGCAAAGCAAGATGATGGGCAACATCGTGTTTTTGCTGCTCACGCCGCTGTCGCCCGCCAGCTGGTTTTTGGCTTATGTCGGTTCGTCGGTGGCGCGCGGGCTGGCGGTGGGTGTGGGTGTATTGGCTGTGACGATGTGGTTTGCACCGCTGACTCTGGTGTCGCCAGTCTGGGTGTTGGTGTTTGGGGTGCTGGGCGCGGGCTTGCTTGGCGTGCTGGGTTTGATCGCCGGGCTGTGGGCCGACAAGTTTGACCAGGTGGCGGCGTTCCAGAGCTTTGTGGTCATGCCCATGACGTTCCTCTCAGGCGTGTTTTATTCCATTCACTCGCTGCCGCCGTTTTGGCAGGTTGTGAGCTACCTAAACCCTTTTTTCTACACGATTGACGGCTTTCGCTACGGCTTTTTTGGCGTGAGCGACGTGTTGCCCTGGTTGAGTTTGACCGTGGTCGGCGGTTCGCTGGCGCTCGTCAGCGGCGTTGCGATCTACCTGCTGCGCACGGGCTACAAACTCCGAACTTGATACTTGGAAAACCCATGACTGCTGATGATTTGAAAGCTCTGATTGCTGCCAACCTGCCGTGCGAACACATTGCCCTGGAAGGCGATGGCCGTCACTGGTACGCCACCATTGTGTCGTACCAGTTTGAGGGCAAGCGACTGATTCAGCGCCACCAACAGGTTTATGCCACCCTGGGCGCGCGCATCAAGACCGACGAAGTGCATGCGCTCTCGATGAAGACTTACACGCCGCAGGAATGGGCGACGGTGGCGCAGTGACTTATTCCCTCGCCCCGAGGGGAGAGGGAGTAACCATATCTAGTCCCAGACCTTATAAATACTGCTCAAGCAGCTATTAATTAGATAGCAACAAATGGATAAATTACTCATTCGTGGCGGCAAAATCTTGCAGGGCGAAGTTGCCATCTCCGGCGCGAAAAACGCCGCCTTGCCACAGCTGTGCGCCGCCCTGCTCACAGCAGACCCCGTCACGCTGACCAACGTGCCGCGCCTGCAAGACGTGCGCACCATGCTCAAGCTGGTTCAAAACATGGGCGTGAGAGCGGAACGCGCCGTCCCGGCTCAGGCACAGCGGGCCGACGACGGCACCGTCCACATCAACGCCAGCACGCTCACGTCGCCCGAAGCCCCGTATGAGCTGGTCAAAACCATGCGCGCCTCGGTGCTGGCCTTGGGCCCGCTGATCGCACGGTTTGGCGAGGCCACTGTGTCTTTGCCCGGCGGCTGCGCCATTGGCTCGCGCCCGGTGGACCAGCACATCAAGGGCCTGCAGGCCATGGGCGCCGAGATTGTGGTGGAGCACGGCTACATGATCGCCAAGCTGCCCCGCGGCTGGACGCGTTTGAAAGGCGCACACATCACGACCGACATGGTCACCGTCACGGGCACCGAAAACTTCCTCATGGCCGCCGCGCTGGCCGAGGGTGAAACGGTGCTGGAAAACGCCGCACAAGAACCCGAGATTCCTGATCTGGCCGAAATGTTGATCAAGATGGGCGCAAAAATTGAAGGCCATGGAACCCGCAGAATCCGCATCCAGGGCGTGGAAAAACTCCACGGCTGCACCCACCAGGTGGTGGCCGATCGCATTGAAACGGGCACCTTTCTGTGCGCGGTGGCAGCCACAGGCGGCAATGTGTTGCTAAAACACGGCCGCGCCGACCACCTGGACGCTGTGATCGACAAGCTGCGCGAAGCAGGGGCAACGGTGACAGCATTGGATGGCGGTATCCGCATCCAGTCCAGCGGCCGCCTGAAAGCCCAGAGCTTTCGCACCACCGAATACCCTGGTTTTCCCACTGACATGCAGGCCCAGTTCATGGCGCTAAACGCCATTTCGCATGGCACCGCCAAAGTGACGGAAACCATCTTTGAAAACCGCTTCATGCATGTCAACGAAATGGTGCGCCTGGGTGCCCACATTCAGATCGACGGCAAGGTGGCGCTCGTGGAAGGCGTAGAAAAACTCTCTGGCGCGACCGTGATGGCCACCGATCTGCGCGCATCCGCCAGCCTGGTGATTGCTGGCCTGGTGGCGGACGGCGAAACCCTGATTGATCGCATCTACCACCTGGACCGCGGCTACGACCAGATGGAATCCAAGCTGCGCGGGATTGGGGCAGATATTGAGCGGGTGAAGTAGCACCTGAATGAAAACGGATGCAGGACGCGGAATTCGCAGAAGTTACGCAGAATTTCGCAGAAAAAAATTCAAGTGTTTTGATGCCTTCCTCTGCGGTTTCTGCGCAACTTTTGCGAACTCTGCGTCCGGTTTTTTCTCACTATGAATTGAAAACATGATCACCCTCGCCCTGTCCAAAGGCCGCATCTTCGAAGACTCCCTGCCTCTGCTCCAGGCGGCCAACATTGAAGTGCTTGAAGACCCTGAAACCTCGCGCAAACTGATTTTGCCGACCAGCCGGGCCGATGTGCGCGTGGTGCTGGTGCGCGCCAGCGACGTGCCCACTTATGTGCAATACGGCGGTGCCGACCTGGGCGTGACGGGGTTGGACACGTTGATCGAGCATGGAAACCAGGGCCTGTACCAGCCGCTGGACTTGAACATCTCTAAATGCCGCATCAGCGTGGCCACCCGCTTCGACTTTGACTACGCCGCCGCCGTGCGCCAGGGTTCGCGCCTGACCGTGGCGACCAAATATGTGGCCATTGCGCGCGAGTTTTTCGCCACCAAGGGTGTGCACGTGGACTTGATCAAGCTGTACGGCAGCATGGAACTGGCGCCGCTCACCGGCCTGGCCGATGCGATCGTCGATCTGGTGTCCACCGGCAACACGCTCAAGGCCAACCACCTGGTGGAGGTTGAGCGCATCATGGACATCAGCGCGCGGCTGGTGGTCAACCAGGCGGCGCTGAAGCTGAATCAAGCGCCCATTCGCGCCATCATTGATGCGTTCGCGCAGGCGGTTGTGAAGTCTTGAGGCTTGCAAAACCAAACCGATATACCGTTGGGGAGCCCCGAAGCGCGCAGACGAGTCCTGGTGAACGGATAGCCATTGCCCCTGGATTCCCGTCTTCGCGGGGACGACAAAAAACAGTTTTTTCCTGATTTAAGTCAAATTTTTTTACTATGAATTTAATAGCTGCTCCAGCATATTTATCAACGGCTAGCGGCACTTTTGATGCTGATTTCAAGGCTCGTTTGCACATCAGCGAAGCCGCCAACGCCCAAATCGCCCAGCAGGTACAAGCCATCGTGGCCGACGTGCGTACCCGGGGCGACGCCGCCGTGCTGGACTACACCGCCCGCTGGGATGGTGTGCAGGCCACTCGCATGGGCGATCTGGAGCTGACGCAAACCGAACTCAAAGCCGCATTCGACGGCCTGCCCCCCGCCCAAAGCGCCGCCCTGCAAGCCGCCGCCCAGCGCATTCGCAGCTACCACGAAGCACAAAAAAAAGCTGGCGGCGAAAGCTGGAGCTACCGCGACGAAGACGGCAGCCTGCTGGGCCAGAAAGTGACACCCGTTGACCGTGCAGGCATTTATGTGCCCGGTGGCAAAGCGGCTTACCCATCCAGCGTGTTGATGAACGCCATTCCCGCACATGTGGCGGGCGTGGGCGAGATCATCATGGTCAGCCCTACGCCCCGCGGTGAAAAAAACCAGCTGGCTCTGGCCGCTGCCCACATGGCTGGCGTGACCCGCGTGTTCACCATCGGTGGCGCGCAAGCCGTGGCAGCGATGGCCTGGGGCACGGCCACCGTACCCGGTGTTGACAAGATCACAGGCCCTGGCAACGCATATGTTGCCGAGGCCAAGCGCCAGGTGTTTGGCAAAGTCGGCATCGACATGATCGCCGGGCCCAGTGAAATTCTGGTGCTGGCCGACGGCACCACGCCGCCCGACTGGGTGGCCATGGACTTGTTCAGCCAAGCCGAGCACGACGAACTGGCCCAAAGTATCTTGCTGTGCCCCGATGCGGCATACATCCAGCAAGTGCAAGCCGCAATCAACCGCCTGTTGCCTGAGATGCCTCGTGCCGAGATCATCTCGAAAAGCCTGAACGGCCGCGGCATGTTGGTGCTCACGCGCAGCATGGAAGAAGCCTGCGAGATCAGCAACCGCATCGCCCCCGAACACCTGGAAATCGCCAGCACAGACCCCCACCGCTGGGAACCCCTGCTGCGCCACGCCGGGGCGATTTTTCTAGGCGCTTACACCAGCGAAAGCCTGGGCGACTATTGCGCAGGGCCTAACCATGTGTTGCCCACCAGTGGCACCTGCCGCTTTTCCAGTCCGCTTGGCGTGTTCGACTTTCAAAAGCGCAGCAGCCTGATTGAGGTCAGTCAGGCGGGCGCACAAAAGTTGGGGGCGATTGCGGCGGAGTTGGCGTATGGCGAAGGTTTGCAAGGGCATGCCCGCGCTGCGCAGATGCGCATGGCTTGATCTCGTCAGCGCAGATGCGCATGGCTTGATCTCCTGAATAATGCTCGCCATCGGTTTTGTCACACACTCTGCGTTCGGCGTAGTACACTGCGTACATGACTATCTTCTTAACTGACCCCAACGCTGCCAGCACCCAGTTTTTGAGCCTGCGAATGGTCAGCGACGACACCGCTTTGCTGGACCGGTTGCAGGCCCAGCTGGGTGGCACCAAATCCGACATCGTGAAGCAGGCACTGCGCTTGATGGCTGAGCAAACACCTTTGGAATCCAGTCAAGCGCCCAGCCTGTATGCATTGGGCGCGGACCGCTTTGGGCGTTTTGGGGACGCTAAGCGGCAGTCGGCGGACATCAAGTCTGTGGTGCGCCAGCGCCTGGATGCCAAGCGCCGGGCCAGCGCTTGATGGTTACCGCGCCATCGGTTCCCTCACCACAAACCGTACTGGCTGATAGCGGTCCGTTGGCTGCACTGTTTAATCGACGCGACAAACATCACAGCGCTGCACTTGATTTTTTTCAAGCGCGCGGCCCGCGTCTGAAGCTGCTCACGACCTGGGAAGTGGTATCGGAGGTGGCTTACTTTTTAGACTTCAGCGCCGCTGCGCAAGGTGACTTTCTGGAATGGCTGCATGCCGGTGCCAGCCAAGGTTTGGTGAGCCTTCACGCGCTGGATGTGGCTGATCTGCCCGGCCTGTCCAAGATGATGCGCAAATACGCCGACCGCCCGATGGATCTGGCCGATGCGTCTTTGGTGTGGCTGGCCAATCAAGCGGGCGTGACCGACATCATCACCATTGACCGCGCCGACTTTGCGGTCTACCGCACGAATAAACGCAAGACGTTTCGCAACGTGTTCGGTGGGGCGTTCGGGCGCGGTTGATCGCAGAGCTGACGCACTTACTCCCCACCCACAGCCTCGACCAAAAACCGCACCCGCCGTACCCCCTGCCATTCATCTGCGTCGAGCCGGAACGCCAGCACCGCTCTGGCGGGCAGCGGCTCGGTGTGACCAAACCAGATACCGTCGACCGGAGTGCCCTGGTGCTTCAACTTGAGTGCCAGGTGTTTTTCGCCGACCAGGCGCTGCGAGACCACTTCAACCTCTTCGCTGAACACGGGCGGGGCAAAGCCCTGGCCCCACACCTCTTTGTGCAGGGCGTCGACCACATCGGCACGGCGGTATTCGGGCAGCAGGGGGCCGTCCGTGGCGAGGCGGCGCGACAGTGTTTCAGCATCCAGCCATTCGTGGGCCACCTGGGCCAGCGCCTGCTCGAAGGTGTCGAAGTGTTCCTCGGCGATGGTGCAGCCCGCTGCCATGGCGTGGCCGCCAAAGCGCAGCAGCACGCCGGGGTAGCGCTTGGCCACCAAGTCGAGCGCGTCGCGCAGATGAAAACCGGGAATGGAGCGGCCCGAGCCTTTCAGTTCGTGCTCTTTTCCGGGCGCGCCGCTGGCCGCAAATACGAAGCTGGGGCGGTGCAGTTTGTCTTTGAGGCGGCTGGCCACGATGCCCACCACGCCTTCGTGAAAGTCGGGGTCAAACACGCAAATGGCGGGGGGCGGCTCTTCGTCGTCGTCAAACAGTTGCTCGGCCAATTCGAGCGCCTGTTCGCGCATGCCGCCCTCAATCTCGCGGCGCTCACGGTTGATACCGTCCAACGTGCGGGCCAACTCATCGGCACGGGCTGCGTCGTCGGTCAGCAGGCATTCGATGCCCAAGGTCATATCAGCCAGGCGGCCTGCAGCGTTGATGCGGGGGCCCAAGGCAAAGCCGAAGTCAAAGCTGGTGGCCACGGGCGCTTTGCGGCCTGCAGCGGTAAACAGCGCTGCCATTCCAGCGGGCATGTGGCCAGCGCGCACGCGCTTTAAGCCTTGCGCCACGAGGCGGCGGTTGTTGGCATCGAGTTTGACCACATCGGCGACCGTGCCCAGCGCGACCAGGGGAAGCAGCGTATCCAGCTTCGGCTGCTCTGCTGCCGTGAAAGCACCCCGCCCACGCAGCAGCGCCCGCAGCGCCAGGAGCACATAAAACATCACGCCCACACCCGCAATCGACTTGCTGTCGAACGCACAGTCCGGCTGGTTGGGGTTGACGATGACCTGTGCGTCGGGCAGTACGACCGTCCCGTCCTGCAGCGCGGGCAGGTGATGGTCGGTCACCAGCACGGTCAGGCCCAGCGCATTGGCGGCCGCCACACCGTCAAGGCTGGCGATGCCGTTGTCCACAGTGACCAACAGTTGCGCGCCGCTGGCGTGCACACGGTGGGCGATAGAGGCGGTGAGGCCGTAGCCGTCCACCACACGGTCGGGTACCAGGTAACGCACGTTTTTTGCGCCCAGCAGGCGCAGGCCGCGCACGGCCACGGCGCAGGCGGTAGCACCGTCGCAGTCGTAGTCGGCCACGATGCAGATGTTTGTGTGGTCGGCTATCGCGTCGGCCAGCAGCCGGGCGGCTTCGGGCAGGCCCTTCATGCTGGCAGGTGGTAACAGGTGGGCCAGGGCGTCGTCCAGCTCTTGCGTGCCAACGACGCCGCGCGAGGCGTACAGACGGGCCAGCAAGGGGTGAATGCCTGCTTGCTCCAACGTCCAGACCGTGCGGGGTGGAATGTCTCTTACTATTAATTTCATAGCTGCTTGAGCAGGTTTGATAGGGGCTGCTGGCCGAAAAGGCTTAAAAAACGGGTTGAAAGGCTACGTGGCGCTGTGGTGTAGCGCTGGGCTGCGCGATCACCGCACAAGGTGACCGTGACAAGCTGGCCCGCCTGGTGGGCTGCGAGCAAGCGGGCGCACAGGTCTGCGTCCAGCGCTTGCCAGGCGGCGGCCCAAGCGGGCCAGTTGCCCTGTAAGGCGGGGTTGCGCAAGCTGGTGTTGACCGCAGGCAGGCTGCGCGACAGCGCACCTGAAAAAGCGCCTGCGCCGTGAACCCAAAACGAATTCACCGGCTGGGCTCCCCGCGCGATGCGGGCCTCGTTGACAGGGTGTGTGTACAGCAGCATCTGCATTTCGTTTTGCAGCCGCCGCAGGCCCGGTACCGTGGGCATCCACGGCCCCAGGTTGCGACCAATCACCCGGTCAATTGACGCCATGGCCAGGCCACGAAACACCTCACCACGCGCAAGCCAGCGGGTGGACTGGTCAAATTCAAGTGTGATGCCATCCGTCGCGAAGTAAGGCTGCATGGCAGCCAACAAAGCGCGTGATTCGTCTTCAGGCAAATCCAGTGACGCAGGGTCGGTCATGGTGACGTGGTCAATTGCTGCGTGCCATTGGCAGGGCGTGATGAACGCCCAGGCCCCGGTGGTGGCTTGGTCACTGCTGTGACCCTGTTGCGCCAACGTCCACGCCGCCCACGGAATCTGTCCGTCTGCTGCGGTGATGCCTGCTGCCTGCGCCAGCGCCCGCTCGTGGGGCGGTGTCAGGCTATTGCCGGCTGCGCTGTCTGCGACTTGGGCTACCAGCCGCTTGAGCAAATGAGCCAGATGCGGCAATTGCAGGTTGTTAGCGGCTTGTTGGAATTCGGGTGAATCTGGGTAGGCAAACGCAATCACCACATCGAGGCTGTCGGACATGGTGGCGATTGTGGGGGATGGCTACGTTGCGGGGTCAGGTGTTCTTCAATTGCAGCTGCACAGGCCTTCTGGCAGTCTAAAACCCCTTCAAACCCTGGCCGTCGCGATGCCACACAAGCACGTTGAGAACGACCATAGGACGGAAAGACCATGGCGAATTAGCCTGACGAAGTCAAATTTGGGGTTGACATTTCACTAAGAATTGGTTTTTATACATGAGGCTTCTCCAATTTAGGTGGTTGTAAAGGAGGGCGAAAAAACAGCATGTGCCCAGCTTGCCTTGTCCACAATCAAAAAGCGCTAGCGTGTCTGCTGAAGGGTTCAGGCGACTGCCAGCAACAAATGCCCCACCTCTGACTTCGCTGGCCGGATGTTGATTTCAATGTCGTAGCCCAACCGGGTCAGGCAGTCCATCAGCTTGCGTTCTGACAAGTTGGTGAAATCGCCGCGCATCATGTCGGAAACCTTGGGCTGGGTGATGCCCATGCGCTTGGCGGCTTCTTGCTGCGTCAGGCCACGGGCTTGCATGGCCTTTCTGATCTCAATGACCAAACCTGTTTTGATCTGGAGCTTTTCGGAATCGGCCAGGCCGAGGTCGGCAAACACGTTGCTGGTGCCGCTATGCACTTCAACGCCGCTAAACATGCTGGTTTTCATTTTCGCAACTCCTTTGCATAGGCTTCGGCAATTTTCAGTCTGCCGTGAATGATGGCTATGTCTTCCTTCGGTGTGGCGATACCTTTACTTTTCTTCTGGAAACAGTGAAGAACAAACACGGCCTCTGCAAACTTGACGTTTACACAGCCCGGTAGGTACCGCCAACATCGTCTTCCACTACCTCCAGCACGCCCGCCCCACCAAAACCCTTCAACACTTTGGCACTGTCGTGCTTATCGCCAGCCTGTGCCAGCGACAAAGCGAAACCAAAGAACCGTCGGACCTCTGAAGGCAAGGCCATCAAGTCTTTGTGGCTGCTGGCAATCCATTCGAGAGGTTTTTGCTTACTTAACACGACTCAAATATACATGAACAGGTATGTCGTCAAGCTGCCACGTAAATTTTTACGCCGTATACATGCTAAAACTTATGATCGTGCAAGCCCATAGCGCTCCAGCAGCTATTAATTTCGTAGTGTTTTTTCAAGCGCCACACCCGTGTGCGTGCCCTGCCGCACCACGCCTTCGGGCGTGTCGGCCGCCACCACAAGGCCACCCGCATTCCCGCCGTCCGGCCCGAGATCGATCACCCAATCGGCCTCGGCAATCACGTCCAGGTCGTGCTCGATGACGATGACGCTGTGGCCGCCGTCAACCAGGCGGTGCAGCACGCGTATGAGTTTTTCCACGTCGGCCATGTGCAGGCCGACCGTGGGCTCGTCAAGCACGTAGAGGGTATGGGGAGGTTTCTGACCGCGTCGCGTGATGTCGTCACGTACCTTGCTGAGTTCCGTCACCAGCTTGATGCGCTGCGCCTCGCCGCCACTCAGCGTGGGGCTGGGTTGGCCCAGGGTGAGGTAGCCCAGGCCCACGTCTTTGAGCAGTTGCAGCGGGTGGCCGATGCTGGGCATGGCAGCAAAAAAGTCCACCGCTTCGTCCACCTCCATTTGGAGCACATCGCCAATACTTTTGCCGCGCCAGCTGACCGCCAGAGTTTCGGGGTTGAAGCGGGCACCGTGGCAAGACTCGCAGGGAACCTTCACGTCGGGAAGAAAGCTCATGGCGATGGTGCGCAGGCCCTGGCCTTCGCAGGTAGGGCAGCGGCCTTCACCGGTGTTGAAAGAGAAACGACCGGGGCCGTAGCCGCGCGCGCGGGCTTCAAGTGTGTCGGCGAACAGCTTGCGGATGGTGTCCCAAAAGCCGATGTAGGTAGCCGGGCAACTACGCGGGGTTTTGCCAATCGGGGTTTGATCGACTTCGAGCACACGGTCAATCACCTCGTAACCGGTCACATCGGTGCAACCCAGCCAGGGTGGGTGCTGGCCTGCGTCGTCGGCGTCGCGGCCGGCTTTGGTGGTGCGTTGTTGGACGACGGCTTGCACGTTGTGCAGCAGCACGTCGCGGGCTAATGTTGATTTGCCGGAGCCAGACACACCCGTGACGGCTACCAAGCGGTGCAGGGGAATGTTTACGCTGATGGACTGGAGGTTGTGGAGGGTGGCGTTTTCTACGCTCAGCCACTGCTCGGACTTGGTGGGCGAATTGGGGTCAATGTGCGCGACGGTCTTGCTCCCTGTTCCTTTGGGAGAGGGCGGGGGTGAAGGCTGCCCGACGACACGCCTGTCCTTCAGCGGGTGCTTCATCGCATGCAGCAAGTAGCGACCGGTCACCGACTCAGGCGCATCAGAAATATCACTTGCAACACCCTGCGCCACCAAGCGCCCGCCGCGTTTGCCGGCGCTCGGCCCAATGTCGATGATGTGGTCCGCCGCACGGATCGTGTCTTCATCGTGCTCGACCACCACCAGGGTGTTGCCCTTGTCGCTGAGCGTTTTCAGGGCTTTGAGCAAGATCTGGTTGTCGCGCGCATGCAGGCCAATGGTGGGTTCGTCCAGCACGTAGCAGACGCCCTGCAGGTTGCTACCCAGCTGGGCGGCCAGGCGGATGCGCTGGGCTTCGCCACCGCTGAGCGTCGGGGCACCCCGGTCCAGCGTGAGGTAATTCAAGCCCACTTCTTCCAGAAATTCCAGGCGGCTTTTGATCTCGGGGATCAGGTCGCGGGCGATACCGGTTTCCCTGGTGCTCAAGGCGCCGTCTTGCTGGAGGGTTTCAATCCACTGACGGACTTCGCGGACGGAAAGACGGGCGATGTCTGTGATGGGGTAGCCGGAGGTTGTGTCGGCCGGTAAAGTTGTGGCGCGCGTGCCCCCTCCCCTGCCCTCCCCGGGAAGGGCAGGGAACAATACCGCAGGCAAGGCAGATCCAAAACGCACGGCTCTGGCTGTTGCATTCAAGCGCGTGCCCTGGCAGGTGGAGCAGACCGCATCAGTCACGTCTTCAACCTCCGGCTCGGCAAAAGTCTGCTCGCGGCCTTTGTTGTCATCGCCGCGCTGGGTGTCGTCGAACGCCTTGCGCTGCTCTCGGGTCAAGGCAACGCCGGTGCCCACACAGTCGGCGCACCAGCCGTGTTTACTGTTGTAGGAGAACAGGCGCGGGTCCAGCTCGGCGTAGCTGGTGGCGCAGACGGGGCAAGCGCGTTTGGTGGAGAACACTTCCAACGTGCCGATGCCTGCCGCACTCGTGCCGTTTTGCATCGCCTCGCGCAGGCCGTCCAGCGGGGCCAGGACATGCACCACACCTTTGCCATGCTCCAGCGCGCGGGCCAGGTGCTCGCGCAGCTGGCTCTCAGTGGCGGCGCTAGGCACGATGTCGGCGACCGGCAACTCGATGGTGTGTTCCTTGAAGCGGTCGATACGGGGAAAGTTAGTGGTGGGCAAAAAGTTGCCGTCCACTCGCAAATGCGTGTAGCCGCGCGGGCGGGCCCAGTCGGCCAGCTCGGTGTAGACACCTTTGCGGTTGATGACTAGCGGGGCCAGCAGGCCGATGTGCTGGCCTTTGTAGCGCTTGAGCAACTGCGCAGCAATGCTGTCGGGGGTTTGGGGTTTGACGGCGGCGCCGTCTTTCGTGCAGTGCTGGGTGCCCAGCTTCACGTACAGCAGGCGCAGGAAGTGCCACACCTCGGTGGTGGTGCCCACCGTGCTTTTGCGCCCGCCACGCGATAGGCGCTGCTCGATAGCCACGGTGGGCGGAATGCCATACACCGCGTCCACTTCCGGCCGACCCGCGGGTTGCACGATGCTGCGGGCATAGGCGTTCAGGCTTTCCAGGTAGCGGCGCTGGCCTTCGTTGAACAGGATGTCGAAAGCCAGGGTGGATTTCCCGGAGCCCGACACGCCAGTGACCACGGTGAACTGGCCGTGGGGGATGTTGACGCTTAGATTTTTCAGGTTGTGTTCTTTGGCGTTGATGATCTGGATACAAGAATTGGCGGGAAAATTGGGGTCAGATTCCAATGCAGGAAAGTGATTTGCCCGGCGCGCGCGGTTCTGTACGAAATCGGACTCTGACCCCAATTTGTCTGCCAATTCTTGTGCGTCGCGAAGCGGCGCGGAGGGGCGTTGTGTTTCCCAATCACCTGCGCGTTCCTCGACTTTAAAACTCCCCAGCCCCATCGCGCGGTCGTAGTCCCGCAGCGCTTTGCCGGTGTGCGATGTGAGGTGCTTTCGCAGGTCGTCGGGCGTGCCTTGTCCGACCAGCAGCCCCCCTGCGTCACCCCCCTCCGGCCCCAGGTCGATCAGCCAGTCGCTGGCGCGGATTACGTCCAGGTTATGCTCGATCACGATCAACGAGTGGCCTGCATCCAGCAGCTTGCGCAAGGCGCGCATCAGCTTGGCGATGTCGTCGAAGTGCAGACCGGTGGTGGGTTCGTCGAAAAGGAAAAGTGTGCCTTTGGTGGCCAATGGCTGTGGCGATCTGCGGCCAGCGGCCTGGGCGAGAAAGCCGGCAAGCTTCAAGCGCTGCGATTCGCCGCCGGAGAGGGTGGGCACGGGCTGGCCTAGCTTGACGTATTCAAGGCCCACATCAACGATGGGTTGCAGGGCGCGGATGACCTCGCGGTCGTTGGCGAACAGTTGGGCGGCTTCGGAGACGGTTAGGTTGAGGATGTCGGCAACGTTCAGAGTTTTCGTTTTGCAGTCTCCGGTTACGGCTCGAGAAATGGGGTCAGGGCCCAATTTCGTATGTGTATTGCCCGCGCCGGATTGACCGTGTCCTGATTTGGGATCTGACCCCATTTCCCGCTCAATCGTGACTTCCAGAATCTCAGCCCGATAGCGCTTGCCATCGCAATCGGGGCAGCGCAAATACACGTCGCTTAAAAACTGCATTTCCACATGCTCAAAGCCCGAACCGCCGCAGGTGGCGCAGCGGCCGTCGCTGCTGTTGAAGCTGAATTTGGATGCGGTGTAGCCGCGCTGTTTAGCCAGTGGCGCGTTGGCCAATATCTCGCGGATGGCGTCCCACGCGCCCACATAGCTGACGGGGTTGGAGCGGGCAGTTTTGCCGATTTGCGATTGGTCAACGAACACCACATCGCCCAGGTGATCGGCACCCAGCAGGCGGTCGTGTGCGCCGGGGGTTTCGGTGGCTTTGCCGAAGTGGCGCAGCAGCGCGGGAGCCAGGATGTCCTGAATCAGGCTGGATTTGCCGGAGCCGCTGACGCCGGTGACGCAAACCAGGCGCTGCAGCGGAAATTCAATGGACAGATTTTGCAGGTTGTGCTCGCGCGCGCCTTCCAGAATCAGGCGCGGCGTGTTGTCTCCCACCAGACGTTGAAAACCCATGCCAATTTGCTTGCGTGCGCCCAGGTAAGCCCCGGTGAGCGTGTCGGCGTGTTTAAGCTGCTCGGGTGTGCCGTCAAACACAATCTGCCCTCCGCGCTCGCCGGGGCCAGGGCCCATGTCGATCATGCGGTCGGCGGCCAGCATCACCGCCGGGTCGTGCTCGACCACCACCAGGGTATTGCCCGCATCGCGCAGTCGCAGCATGGCCTGGGTGATGCGGTGCATGTCCCGCGGATGCAGGCCGATGCTGGGTTCGTCCAGCACAAACAGGGTGTTGACCAGCGAGGTGCCCAGCGCGGTGGTGAGGTTGATGCGCTGCACCTCGCCGCCGCTGAGCGTGCGGCTTTGCCGGTCCAGCGTCAGGTAGCCGATACCCACATCGCACAGGTATTTCAGGCGGGTGGTAATTTCGTCGTAGAGGAGTTTCAGAGCTTGGTTTTCTCCCCGACTGACACCTTCCCCTTCCGGGGGAAGGTGGGGATGGGGGCTTGTGTGCCGATCAGCGTTGTCACCCGCGTGCCCCCAACCCAACCCGCCCCCAGCGGGGGAAGGGGTCAAGGTATTTCCACCACCTGAAGGGGAGGAAATACGGTCAAAGAAGCGCCTCAACCGGTCGATCGGCAGCATCATCAAGTCATGCAGACACAGCCCCGGCAACGCCTCCAACTGCTCGCGGCTCCACTGCACGCCCACCGGCAAAAACCGCTTGCCCGGTGCCAGCGCTGCATCTGCATCCGCCTTGCTGCCCACACGCCACAGCAAGCTTTCCGTCTTCAGCCGTGCACCCCCGCACACATGACAGGGCGTGTAGCTGCGGTACTTGCTCAGCAGCACGCGGATATGCATCTTGTACGACTTGGTTTCCAGGTACTCAAAGAAGCGTTTGACGCCATACCACTGCTTGCCCCACTGGCCGTCTTTGTAGGTGGGCGTGCCATGAATGACCCAGTGACGGTGTTCCGGTGTGAGGCGGTGCCAGGGCGTGTCGCGTGGAATGCCCGCGGCTTCGGCGTGGCGCATCAAATCGTCCTGGCACTCGCTCCACGCCGGGGTTTGCAGGGGCTTGATGGCGCCAGCGCGCAGGGTCAGCTTCTCGTTGGGAAACACCAGACCGTAGTCCACACCAATCACCCGCCCGAACCCACGACAGGTTTCGCAGGCACCCACCGCGGAGTTAAACGAGAAGGCGGAAGGAACCGGGTCGCTATAACGCAGGTTGCTGTCGGGGCAGTGCAGCCCGGTGGAGAAGGAAATGGGGTGGGAAATGGGGTCAGATCCCGATTCAGGACGACGACTCTCCGCAGAAGGAGGTTCCGATACGAAATTGGGCTCTGACCCCGTTTCCTGCCCCGTTTCCCTCTCTGGTTCTTTAGCTACGAGAGGATAAATAGTTAACCGCCCGCCACCCCGCTTCAGCGCCACTTCGATCGCCTCAATCACCCGCGCCTTTTCCACACTGTGCAGTCGAAACCGGTCGGCCACGACATCCAGGACCTTGCGCGCCGGGCTGCGAGAAATGGGGTCAGGGCCCAATTTCGTTTGGGCATTTTTATCGCCGACGAGGTCGTGTCCTGAATTGGGATCTGATCCCATATCCCGCTCAGCCTGCACCTTCGTAAACCCACTCGCGCTTAACCATTGCGCCACCTCGTCCGCCGTGGTGTTCGCAGGCAGCTCTACGGGGAAGGTCACCACCAGCCGTGGGTCGCTTCCCAACGTCCGCGCAAACAACTCGGCATAAATCGACTCCGGCGAATCGTGGCGCACGGCCTGCGCCGTCTGCTTGTCAAACAGTTGGCCCGCGCGGGCCAACAGCAGCTTCAAGTGATCGTTCAGCTCCGTCATCGTGCCCACCGTGGAGCGCGACGAGCGCACCGGGTTGGTCTGGTCTATTGCAATGGCAGGCGGCACGCCATCCACCCGGTCCACCGCCGGTTTGTCCATGCGGTCCAGAAACTGTCGGGCATAGGCAGAAAAGGTTTCCACATAGCGTCGCTGGCCCTCTGCAAACAGCGTGTCAAAAACCAGACTGGACTTTCCCGAACCGCTCGGCCCGGTAACGACCGTCAATTCCCCTGTTTTGATGTCCAGGTCGATATTTTTCAGGTTGTGCTGGCGCGCGCCGCGAATGCGGATAAGTCCCTGTGTCATGCGGTCTTTCGGGAGTAAGGCTGAACATTTTAGGGATGCGGTCGATAACCCCGAGCTGCGCGTGACAGCCGCCTTGTTGCAATATT
Organism: Comamonadaceae bacterium; assembly: GCA_043753505.1. GTDB lineage: Bacteria > Pseudomonadota > Gammaproteobacteria > Burkholderiales > Burkholderiaceae_C > JAAFIW01. The sequence continues at coordinate 8,440 of JAYUXO010000220.1, read as the reverse complement.
TTCGAGGCGTGATGCTGGAGTAATCCCGTGCGAACTGTCCACACCTGGTAACAAAGCAATCGTTTGTTAACTGATCTGCTGCACAGACCGGTGAGCCGCTACATTTTTAATGTGCGCTCCAGCTTCAGCGCCAGGCAGAAGAAACCGTGGGGCACCTGCACACTCTGGGCATCAACCGCATTGCCGGGGCGCACGTGGTCGATGTATTTGGCAAAATTTTGCGGCTGCCAAGGTCTCGGGATATTGGACTGACGCAGTTGATTGCAGCGCACGCGTGCGGGATTGTTGAACGAAAAGTGCGCGCATGTTTACGCAAAGGACGCCCTACAGGGCCCACCCACAAAACGGTTTGGGGAATTCTTCTGCGCACCTTGCGCGCGGCTTGGCGCAGTTGCTATTAATATAATAGCTGCTTCAGCAGTATCCACAAGGGCTGGAGATACATTTTGCTTATAAACGACCTATTTGGCGGCTGACGCACCCGATGCCGGTGTTGCGGTGGCCGCTGGTGCCTGCGTGGCCTGCTCGCCGTGCTTTTCGCCGCTCATGTCCACCTTGTCCCCGGCTTTGAAAATCGCAAACAAGGCAATCGCTGCGAACACCGCAAATCCCAAAGCGAGCTTCCACATAGTTATCTCCTGAAGAAAAACCGCAACTGTGGGCGCTGGCCCTGACTTCACTCTGACGCAATCACAAGGGCGCAGTCAGCTCTAACCCTGGCACAAGTTTTGCGCACAACCCCAGCATGATGCACGGCTACATCCCCGCAAACCGGTTTCTGCCCTACCTGAGCTGGACACAGATCAACGCGCTGCCCGACCGCACAAACACGGTGATCGTGCTGCCGGTGGGTGCCATTGAGCAGCATGGCCCGCACCTTCCCTGTGCGGTGGACAGCGTGATTGCCTGGGGCGTGATGGGTTTGGCGCTCGGACGCTTGCCGGCACAGCTGCCTGCCTTCGGTATGGCACCCATCACTTACGGCAAATCGGACGAACACCTGCATTTCCCCGGCACCATGACCCTTTCCGGACCCACCTTGCTGGCGATGGTCACCGAGATTGGTGAGTCGGTATACCGCGCAGGTTTTCGCAAGTTGCTGCTGGCCAATGGTCACGGTGGCCAGCCTCAGGTGTTGGAGATGGCGGCGCGCGAACTGCGGCTGCGCCACGGTGACTATGTGATCGTGCCGCACCATGTCTCGCGCGTGCCAAACGCCTCTGGGCAATACATATCAGAGCAGGAAAAACGCCTGTCCATGCACGCGGGCCACAGTGAAACCGCGCTCATGATGGCGCTGGCACCCGAGACGGTGCACATGGCTCACGCGGTGGCCAATTTCCCCCCGGTGTTTCCGTCCAAAGTGCTGTCAGCCGATGGTCGCCCTGCCTGCGCCTGGACGGCGCGCGACTTTGGTGACAGCGGCGTAATTGGCGACCCGCACGGTGCCACGGCCGAGCAGGGTCAGCACATCCTGAGCACCCTGGCCGACAGTTGGGTGCAGGCGATCACTGACTTGCATCACCTGCAGTGGGTGGTGCGCGATGCCCCCTCTTGGGGGCATGTGCACCAGCATGGACACGTCGAAAGCGGGCACGTCCTGACCGGGCACATCCTGAGCACGCACGCCGAAGCAACAACCGTTTGATTCAACCCGCCACTTTGAAAGGTTACCCATGAAGAACGCTATTTCACGCACCATTTTTGCAACCAGCCTTGGTCTTTCTGCACTGTCAGCGGCCCCCCATGCCGCAGCCCAGGAAAAACTCACCTACATGACCAACTGGTATGCGCAGGCCGAGCATGGCGGCTTCTATCAGGCGGTGGCCACGGGAATTTACAAAAAGTACGGGCTGGACGTGACCATCAAGATGGGCGGCCCTCAAGTGAACATTCTTCAGCTCATGGCAGCGGGCCAGGCCGATTGCGTGATGGGCTCCAGCGACATGCAGATGATGGTGGCGCGCTCCGGCGGGCTGCCGGTGGTCACCCTGGCCTCCGTCTTTCAGAAAGACCCGCAGGTTTTCATTACCCATGAAGACGTGAAAGGCCTGGACGGCCTGAAAGATAAAACCATTCTGATTGCGCCCTCCGCGCGCCAGGGTTACTGGCTGTGGATGAAAGGCAAGTACGGCTTGCAAGACAGCCAGACGCGCCCCTACACCTTTAACATTCAACCGTTTGTGGCCGACAAAAACACCGTGCAGCAGGGTTACCTCACCTCAGAGCCTTTTGCGGTGCAAAAGGCCGGTGTGAAAGCGAACACTTTCCTGTTTGCCGACAACGGCTGGACGTCTTATGCCACCACGATCTCCTGCCTGGACGAGACGGTGAAGGCCCGGCCCAAGGCAGTGGAAGCCTTTATCAAAGGCACGATGGAAGGCTGGAAAAGCTTTTTTGCCGACCCCGCGCCCGCCGCCGCCCTGATCAAAAAAGACAATCCCAACATGACCGACGAGCAACTGGCTTACAGCGTGTCCAAGCTCAAGGAGATGGGGATTGTCTCGGGCGGTGAGGCCAGCAGGCTGGGCATTGGCACCATGAACGAGGCGCGCATTAAGCAAAACTACGCCTTTTTGCTCGAAAACAAGTTGATCGACCCAACCAAGGTCACAACCGAGCAGGCTTTCAAACTCGACTTCATCCAGGCCACCAAGGTCATGCCGTGATGCGTGACCTGCCGACCGGCGTGCCCGCCATTGAGGTGCTGTCGGCACACAAAACCTACCCCAATGGCACGGTGGCGCTGCTGCCGGTGCAATTGATGGTGCAAGAAGGTGAGTTCGTGACCTTGCTGGGGCCCTCGGGTTGCGGCAAAAGCACCTTGCTGAAAATGATTGCGGGTTTGCTGCCGCCGACCGATGGGCGCATTCACCTGTGGCGCAAACCGGTGGCCGCGCTGGACGAATCGCAGCGGCGCCTGGCCTTTGTGTTCCAGTCACCAACGCTGATGCCTTGGGCCAGCGTGGCCACCAATGTGCGCCTGCCGCTGGACCTGGCGGGTGTGCCGCGCGATGTGGCGCAGTCCCGTGTGGCCGATGCGCTGGCCCTGGTGGGCTTGAGCCAGTTTGCCAACGCCCTGCCGCGCGCGTTGTCTGGTGGCATGCAGATGCGCGTGTCGATTGCGCGCAGTCTGGTCGTGCAGCCCCATTTGCTGCTGATGGACGAGCCCTTTGGCGCACTGGACGAAATCACCCGCAACAAGCTGGATGCCGACTTGCTGGCCCTTTGGCGCGACAAAAAACTCACGGTGATGTTTGTCACCCACTCGATTCATGAGGCGGTGTTTTTGTCCACCCGTGTGGTGATGATGGCGTCGCGCCCAGGGCGCATCACCGAAGAAGTGCTGATCGACGAACCCTACCCGCGCACCGCAGACTTTCAAGTGACGCCGCGTTTTGCCGCTTATGCACGGCGGTTGCAGGACAGCCTGCTGCGTGCCAGCAACGAGCAAATATGACGCCCCCCCGAAGCGTCCTTCAGCTGCCTGTCCCAACAGGGGTGGCAGCCAGCAGCCCGGCGCAGCCGGTTCTGCGGCAGCCACGTGCGGGTCACTCTGACCGCATGCAGAAACTTCTGTACCCCGCGTTGGTGGCGGTGGTGCTGCTGGGCGGCTGGCAGGCCCTGGTGGTGGGCTTCAAACTGCCGCCGTACTTGGTGCCGTCGCCTGTTTTGATGCTGCAAACCTTGATGACTGACTGGCAGTCGCTGGGCGCATCCTTGCTGGTCACTTTAAAAATCACGCTGCTGTCGTTCGGCCTGGCCACCGTGGTCGGGGTGCTGATCTCATTTGTATTTGTGCAAAGCCGCGCGATTGAAACCGCGTTATTCCCCTACGCTGTGCTGTTGCAGGTCACACCCATCGTGGCGGTCGCGCCGCTGATCATCATCTGGGTGAAAAACCCCACCGCCTCCCTGGTGATCTGCGCCACGTTGGTGGCGCTGTTTCCCATCATCTCCAACACCACCCTGGGCCTGCGCAGCGTCGATCCGGACCTGCAGAGCTACTTCGCCATGAACCGGGCCAGCCGTCTGCAAACCCTGGTGCGGCTTCGCATTCCCAGCTCCCTGCCCTACTTTTTTGGCGGCCTTCGCATCTCCAGCGGCCTGGCCTTGATTGGTGCGGTGGTGGCTGAGTTTGTAGCGGGCACTGGCGGCGCCGCCACCGGGCTGGCCTATCAAATATTGATGGCCGGCTACCAGCTGAACATTCCGCGCATGTTTGCCGCGCTGCTGCTCATCTCGCTGGCCGGCGTCGGGCTGTTTGCGCTGATGGCCTGGCTGACCCGCCTGGCCCTGGGTTCCTGGCATGCCAGCGAGCTGGCACGTGAATGACCGCTATCGATATTTGATTGCTACATAAATCATAGCTGCTTGAGCAGATTCCATAGGGGCTAGAGCACTAAAACACGTAAAAGAAGAGTTCTTGTGAACGCACCTAGCCACGCCGTTGAACATCTGCAATCTGCCCTGCCCGATCTGGACTGGGTAACGGATGAAGGGCGCATTGCACGTCTGTCGCAAGATTTTTCGTGGTTTAGCCCCGTGCTCAAGCGCCAGCTGGCCGACAAGCGGGCCGACGCAGCGGTACGCCCGCGCACCGAAGACGAAATCTCCCGCCTGGTCAGCCAATGCGCCCGGCTGCACGTGCCCATCACCTTGCGCGGAGCGGGCACCGGCAACTATGGCCAGGCGGTTCCGCTGCATGGCGGCGTGGTGCTGGACATGAGTGGCTACAACCAGTTTTTGTGGTCGCGTCACGGCGCGGGCCGCGCGCAGGCGGGCATGCGCCTGGCAGACTTTGAAAAAGCCACCCGACCCAGCGGCATGGAGCTGCGCTGCATGCCGTCAACCTATCGCAGCGCCACTTTGGGCGGCTTGTATGGCGGCGGTTTTGGGGGTGTAGGTTCCATCAACTACGGCCCGCTGGCAGCACCCGGCAATGTGCTGGGCTGCAGGGTCATCACTTGTGAGGAAACGCCTCAAGTGGTGGAGTTGCGTGGGGCTGAGGCGCTGGCCTTGCACCACCTGTGGGGCTGCAATGGCATCGTGCTGGAGCTGGAGCTGGGCCTGGCCCCGGTGCACGACTGGTCGGAATGCATCGCCACGTTCACAAGTTTTGACGACGCGCTAGCGTTCAGCGATGCGTTAGCCCGCGCGCCCGGCATCGTCAAGCGCGAGGTGTGCCTGCTGGCGCACCCCGTACCCGGTTACTTGAAACCCCTGGCAGAGTATCTACCCGCCGATTGCCACGCGGTTATCGTGCTGGTGGCTTCCAGCAGCGAAGCCGCCCAGCTGGATCTGGTGGCGCACCACCGCGGTGCCGTGACTTACCGTAAGAGTGCACAAGAAGTGGCTGCCAGCAGCCGCACCTTGGTGGAATACACCTGGAACCACACCACCCTGGTGGCACTGAAGACTGATAAAAACCTCACCTACCTGCAAAGCGCCTTCGTGCCTGGTCAACACCTCGAACAGGTCAAGCGTATGGAAAAGCTTCTCGGTGGCGAGGTGTTGATGCATGGCGAATTCATTCGCGGCATGGATGGCCTGGTGACCTGCAGCGCCTTGCAGTTGGTGCGCTTTACTACCGAGGCGCGCCTGCAGGAGATCATGCAGATTTTTCGCGACAACCAGGTGCGCGTCAACGACCCACATGTGTTCGTCGTGGAAGACGGCAAAGCCGGTGGGGCGTTGTCAGAAGCCGCGATGCAGGCCAAGAAAAGCTTTGACCCGTTGGGCTTGCTGAACCCCGGCAAGGTGCGGGCATGGATGCAGCCACGGGTTCGGCCTGAAACCGTCTGACCGGCCGGGTTTCGACTGCTTCTGGCACAAGGTTTGCAAGGTGCCCTGCAGAGTAGAAGCAGGCAGTGACTTCAACATCACGGGTCATTGCTTTGACATCGGAACGGCCCGATGTGCACCAACTTTGGTGCTTTGTGTCTCACATAGATAACCGGAGAGATTGCATGAAATCACTGCTTGCACGCCTGTTTGCCGGGCTGCTTTTACTCGCCTTGCTTCCACTGTCTTATGCACAGGACAAAGTCACCATCCTGACCTCGTGGTACGCCCAAGCGGAACACGGCGGCTACTACCAGGCGCAGGCCACAGGTCTGTATAAAAAATACGGACTGGACGTGATCATCAAGATGGGCGGTCCCCAGGTCAACGTGATTCAGCTCATCGCAGCCGGGCAGGCTGATTTTGTGATGGGCAAAGACTTTCAAACACTGTCAGCCATCGAGCAGGGCGTGCCCCTGGTCACGGTGGCGGCACTGTTCCAGAAAGAGCCGCAAGGCATGGTCACCCATCCCGACGTGAATTCCCTGGCTGACCTGAAAGACAAAACCGTGTTGGTGGCCACCAGCGGTCGCAGCACATGGTGGCCGTGGCTGAAATTGAAATACGGACTGAAGGACGAGCAAGCCCGCCCTTACACCTTCAGCATGGCCCCGTTTTTTACTGACAAAACCATGGCGCAGCAAGGCTTTCCCACTTCGGAGACTTTCATTGCCGAAAAAGCGGGTCAGAAAGTGAAGTTTTTTCTGTTTGCCGATGACGGTTACCCGCCGTATGGCAACACCATGGTGACGACCCAGAAAATCGCCAACGAAAAGCCGGATATGGTGCGCCGCTTTGTGCAGGCCACCCTGGAAGGCTATAAAAGCTATTTGGTCGACCCTGCCGCAGGCAACGCGTTGATCAAGCAGGAGAACCCAAAAATGGAAGACGATTTGATCGCGTACGGTGTCAGGCGCCTGCGCGAGCTGAATCTGTTTGGTGCGGGCGATGCCGCCAGAATGGGCGCAGGCACCATGACCGATGCACGCTGGAAACAAACCTACGACCTGATGGTGACCAGCGGGCAGATCAAGCCGATTGCCAACTGGCAGCAGGCCTACACCACGCAGTTTGTCAAAGACCTCAAAGTGATGCCTTGAGCGGCGGGAGTCTATTGAAATGCTGGTTACCCAACAACCTGTTTTGCGACGCTTCTGGTATGCCGTAATGCCCATGGACAGCCTGCAAGCCGGGCCTCAAGCTTTCACTTTGCTGGGTGAAGACATCGTGCTGTGGAAAAAGGCTGATGGTCAGCCCGCCGCCGTGCGCAACCGCTGCTGCCACCGCACGGCCCGGCTGTCCAAAGGCTTTGTGCAGGGCAACGATATTGTGTGCGGCTACCACGGCTGGACTTATGACTGCACCGGCACCTGCGTGCGCATACCCCAAGCGCCCGACATGCAGATTCCGGCTGGTGCTCGCGTACCGGCCTACCATTGCCAGCAGAAATACGGCTACGTCTGGGTAGCGCTCGACGACCCTTTGGTGCCGCTGATCGACACAGCCGAGGAAAGCGACCCCGGTTTTCGCCGCATTCACCAGATGGACGAAACCTGGGCCACCGGCGCACTGCGGATGATGGAAAACTCATTCGACACCGCCCACTTCGCTTTCGTGCACAAAGGCACCTTTGGCCAGGGCGACAAGCCCACACCAAAATTTTTCGAGCTACGCGAAACCGGCTACGGTTTTGAAGCCGAAACCATCTTGCCCATTAACAACCCAGCCGCCTCGCACCGCATCACGGGCAGCACCGAACCCACGACCACGCGGCACTTTCACAACCAGTGGCACCTGCCGTTCTTGCGGCGGTTGGGCTTGAGCTACCCCAATGGTTTGCAGCACAACCTGTACACCGCCGCCACGCCGATTGACGACCACCACATTCGCCTGATTCAGTGGCTGTACCGCAACGACACCGAGGCCGATTGCCCGGCCGAAATTTTGAACGACTGGGATCGGCGCGTGGTGGCTGAAGACAAAGTGATCCTGGAATCAGTGAATGCCGACGCCCCTGTTGACGTGGCCCGCCGCGACGAGCAGAGCATGCTGTCAGACAGACCTGGAATGATCATGCGCAGGCGCTTGCTGGAGTTGCTGGCAGAACATGGTGAAACCGAGGTGCATGGTTGGCCGCATCATGCAGCGCAGATGCACAAACCGGGGGCGCTGCGCATTCCCATCGTGCAGGTGGCCGCATGCTGACCACCCGCCAAAAAGTGCTGCGTCGCTTCTGGTACGCCACGGTGCCCGCCACGATGTTGGAGCACGGCCCCACACCGTTCACCTTGATGGGCGAGCGCATCGTGATGTTCCGCCAGGCCGACGGCACACCCGCCGCCCTGCGCGACCGCTGCTGCCACCGCACGGCCCAGCTGTCCAAAGGAGCTGTTGAAAGCGGAAACATCGTGTGTGGCTACCACGGCTGGACTTATGACGGCACCGGTACTTGCATAAAAATTCCGCAGCAACCCGACCTGCAAATTCCTGCCGGTGCGCGCGTGCCCGCTTACCGCGCACAGGAAAAGTATGGTTATGTGTGGGTGGCATTGGACGAACCGCTCAAGCCCATCCCGCACTTTCCGGAAGACGGCGC
>JAYUXO010000219.1:0-4039 GCA_043753505.1 Comamonadaceae bacterium | reverse complement strand
CCACCTCGGCTATTGGCTCGTTTGTGGCGGGCACTCTGGCCACCGTTCTGGTCACGCTATTTGCCCCGCTGGTGGCCAACTACGCCGTGCTGCTAGGCCCACCCGAGTACTTCATGCTGATGCTGTTGGCATTCACCACCGTGAGCGCGGTGCTTGGCAAAAGCACGCTGCGCGGGCTCACGGCACTGTTCATTGGTTTGGCAATAGGGTTGATAGGGCTTGATCAAATTACCGGCCAGGTTCGCTACACGCTGGGCGTGCCCGAGCTGCTGGACGGCATCGAAGTGGTGCTGGTGGCCGTGGGCCTGTTTGCGGTGGCCGAGGCGCTGTACAACGTCCTGTTTGAGGGCAAAAAGGCAGAGACCAAGAACCCCATGAGCAAGGTTTACATGACCGGTGCCGAGTGGCGGCGCAGCTGGCCTGCCTGGCTGCGCGGCACAGCCATTGGCTTTCCATTTGGCACCATTCCCGCGGGGGGCTCGGAGATACCGACATTCTTGAGCTACGGCGTGGAGCGCAAGCTGTCCAAGCACAAAGAAGAATTTGGTACGGTCGGTGCGATTGAAGGCGTGGCCGGGCCTGAAGCTGCTAACAACGCCGCCGTGACCGGCACGCTGGTGCCCTTGCTCACACTGGGCATTCCCACCTCCACCACCGCCGCCATTTTGCTCAGCGCGTTTCAAAACTACGGATTGCAACCCGGCCCGCAGTTGTTCCAAACCTCAGGCCCGCTGGTCTGGGCGCTGATTGCCTCGCTGTACATCGGCAACGTGATGCTGCTGGTGCTCAATTTGCCGCTGGTGGGCCTGTGGGTCAAGCTCCTGAAAATCCCCAAAGCCCAGCTGTATGCCGGCATCCTGATTTTTGCCACCGTGGGCGTGTACGGCATGCGCCAAAGTGCGTTCGACTTGGTGCTGCTGTACGGCATTGGCCTGCTGGGCGTGCTGATGCGCCGCTACGACTTTCCCACCGCGCCGGTCATCGTCGGCATGATTCTGGGCCCGCTCGCCGAAGCCCAAATGCGCAATGCGCTGTCGATTGGCGAAGGCAAATGGACGGTGTTTGTCGAGCGGCCCATGTCGCTGGTGTTGTTGGTGGTGGTGGTGACGATTCTGGTATTGCCGCGGGTGATGAAGGCGGTGCAGACGCGCAAACGCCGCAGTTGAAGCGGCCCCGTGCTGCACCCCAGAAACTTGATCATTGGATGCAGGCAGCGTAGAACAACACCTGCCGACCGACGACGCCTGGCCTGACAGCGTGGTCACTGCAAGCCTGCTCCTATCTGGTTTATGCCAAATTAGCCTGTAGCCCCTGTGAAACCTGCTCAAACAGCTATATAAAATGTAGCAAAAGTCTTGCTCTACAGTGCGCATGTAGGCCTGCGTCTGTGCCGCAGGACTGAATTGCAGCCCAACACACTGAACACCATGACCTCACCCGCCCCCAAAAAACCGTTCGCGATGATTCGCGAGTTTCACCTGGCCGACTGGTTCACCCTGGGCAACGCCGTGTGCGGCACATGGGCGCTGTTTTCCGTCATGGCCTACCTGGAGCGGCGTGACATCTGGCATATCTACATGGCGTGTGCCCTGGTTCTGGTGGCCTTGGTGTTTGACGTGCTGGATGGCCGCATCGCCCGTTGGCGGCAAAAATCATCAGCCTTAGGCCGCGAACTCGACTCGCTGGCCGACGTGATCTCGTTTGGCGTGGCACCGGCGGTCATTGCTTACGGCTGCGGCATGCAAGGCTTGTACGACTGCATAGTGCTGGTCTTTTTCGTGGCCTGCGGCGTGTCGCGGCTGGCGCGCTACAACGTGACGGCGGAGGCCATGGCCGACGATTCTGGCAAGGTCAGCCACTTCGAAGGCACGCCGATTCCCACCTCCATCGTGCTGGTGGGTGTGCTGGCCTGGGCTGCCGCGTCGGGTGCCACCGGGGCCAACCTGTGGTTTGGCCACCTGACACTGCTGGGCTACAAATTCCACCCGCTGGTGCTGCTGTTTGCGGTCTCCGGCTCGCTGATGATCAGCCGCCTGCGCATCCCCAAGCCGTGAGCACGGGCGTTTGAGGTTTTAATCAAAACAGGGTCAGAGGCCCGTACTCATTGCTGAAGCAGCTATATTTTTCATAGTAACTGGAAATAGCAATTGACAGGCCCATGACCACCCGCCCCACCCTGCGCCCGCTTGACGATGCGCTGACTGAACTCCTGGCCCACGCCAGCCCGCTGCCCGGTATGCAGCACATCAGCACCTTCGATGCCGACGGCCGGGTGCTCGCGCAAGACCTGGTTTCGGCGTTACACGTGCCACCGCAAGACAACAGCGCGATGGACGGCTACGCGCTGCGCTGCGCTGATGTGTCGCAATCCGGTGCGGTGCTGCCCGTGCTGCAGCGCATTCCCGCTGGCGCTTCTGCGCAGCCGCTCGCGCCTGGCAGCGCGGCACGCATCTTCACTGGCGCGTCGGTTCCGCTAGGCGCTGATGCGGTGGTGATGCAGGAAGACTGCGAGGTGGTTGAGGGTGGGGGCAATCATGTTCGCGTGATGCGCGTGCCCCCGGTCGGCCAGTGGATTCGTCGCGCGGGTGAAGACATTGAGCGCGGCACCACGGTGCTGCAGAAAGGCCAGCGCCTGTCGCCCGCGTCGCTGGGTCTGGCCGCCAGCATCGGCTTGGCACACGTACCCGTAGCCCCGCGTCCGAAAGTGGCCCTGTTTTCCACCGGCGATGAATTGGTGATGCCCGGCGAGGTGCCACCCGAGCACATGAAACCCGGCAGCATCTACAACTCCAACCGCTTCTTCCTGCGCGCCCTGCTGGCCCGCCTGGGCTGCGAGGTGACTGACCTGGGCATCGTGCCCGATGACCGGCAAGCCACGATCGATGCGCTAAAAAGCGCCGCAGCGCACCATGATTTGATATTGACCAGCGGTGGCGTGTCGGTGGGCGAAGAAGACCACATCAAACCCGCCGTGCAGGCGCTGGGTGAGCTGTCGCTGTGGCAAATTGCGATGAAGCCCGGCAAACCGTTTGCTTACGGTCGCATTTGCAGGGGAGACAGCGCCTGCCACTTCATCGGCCTGCCCGGCAACCCCGTCTCCAGCTTCGTGACCTTTGTGCTGCTGGTGCGGCCCTTTGTGCTGCGGCTGCAAGGCATGACCGATGTTGCTATGCAATCCATAGCTGCCCGAGCAGATTTCACATGGGCTAAAGCCGATAAACGTCGTGAATTCCTGCGGGTGCGGCGCAATGTAGATGGCGGGCTTGATTTGTTTGACAACCAGAGTTCAGGTGTTTTGACCTCCACCGTCTGGGCCGACGGCCTGGTGGACAACCCGGCCGGGCAGACGATTGCGCGGGGGGATGTGGTGCGGTTTGTGGGGTTGGGGGCTCTGGTGGGGTAGAAAACCCAGCCCCAAGTCTGATGGAACGTCGTTAGGAACACCGCAAAAAATGGAACCTCTACTACTGACACCGTTGCAAATTCGCCATCGCATCTGGATGGAGCTGGGGCGCGCTGCGCACGACCGACACCACGAATGGCGAACGCCTGTGCTTGCAACGGTGGACGCGGACGGTATGCCCAGCGCGCGTACGGTTGTGCTGCGGGAGGCAGACGAGAACCTGGCCCATCTAGACTTCTATGTCGACGCGCGCAGCTCAAAAGTCGCTGAGCTGGCACACCAGCCGCGTGCAGTGCTGGTTTTCTGGAGCAAACGTTTGAGCTGGCAGCTTCGCGTGCAGGCAGACATCACGATTCAAACCAGCGGCGCGCAGGTTGCGGCGGTGTGGGAGCGCGTCAGGCAATCTCCCGCAGCTGGCGACTATCTGTCAACGTCCGCGCCCGGAAGCGCCTGGCTGGACGAGCCAGCTACGCCCACCGAACCACACGCGCAACCGCACCAGCTGGCCGTTTTGACTGCGCAGGTGCTGAACCTGGATTGGCTGGAACTGGGCCGAAGCGGTCACCGCCGCGCGCGCATGGGTTCAGAAACCTGGGACTGGCTGACACCCTGACGGGTTCCGACATGGTGGCCGGA
>JAYUXO010000218.1:0-1520 GCA_043753505.1 Comamonadaceae bacterium | reverse complement strand
GCGGCACCTCTTCATCTTGCGTAAGCGCCTGGCCTGCCAGGGCTTTTTCCATGTACAGCCTGGGCTCGCGAAAGCGTACTTGACGCACCACACGGTGGGCAAAGCTGAGTTTGCTGTGGGCGCCCGCGCCTATCCCCAGGTAGTCGCCAAACTCCCAGTAGTTCAGGTTGTGCCAGCAGCGGTGGCCTTGCCTGGCGTAGGCCGACACTTCGTATCGATCCATGCCAGCCTGCGTCAAACGTTCGGTGACACGGTCCAGCATGGCATAGGCCAGGTCGTCATCTGGCAGGGCCTTCGGCGGGTACTTGGCAAAGTAGGTGTTGGGCTCAATCGTCAGGTGGTAAATCGAGAGGTGCGGCGGATTGAAGGTCAGCGCCTGGGTGATGTCGGCATCCAGTTGTGCCAGGGTCTGGCCGGGTAACGCGTACATCAAATCCAGGTTGAACGTCTCAAAAACTGTAGCGGCTTCAGCAAGCGCTGCCTGGGCTTGTGTGCGGTTGTGGACACGACCGAGCGCTTGCAAATGAGCGTCGTTGAAACTCTGTACGCCTACGGACAGACGCGTGACACCGGCGCCGCGAAAGGCTTTGAAACGGTCTTTCTCGAAGGTGCCGGGGTTGGCCTCCATGGTGATTTCACAGTCGGGTGCCAGCTTCAAGCGCGCACGAATATCGCCGAGCAGCCGGTCAATGCTTTGCGGCGAAAACAGGCTGGGTGTACCCCCACCGATGAAGATGCTATGAATCGGGCGACCCCAAATCAGTGGCAAAGCGGCTTCCAGGTCGGCCATCAAGGCGTCCAGATAACGCTGCTCGGGCAGTTCGCCGGACGTGCTCTCGTGGGAGTTGAAATCGCAATACGGGCATTTTTTCAAGCACCATGGCAAGTGGACATAGAGCGATAGCGGCGGCAGTGCTTGCAGTTGCAGCAAGCCGGGGCGCATGTAGTGCTGAATGTTGCGTGAGGCGTAATTAACGTAATTGGGGTCAGATTCCAATTCTTTTGAGCTTGGGGTGGAATCAGAATTAATAGTGATCTGACCCCAATTAATTTTCTTCACATCCATTGCTGTTGCATCAGTTGAAGCATGCGCGCAGCTGCGAGGCCGCGGTGGCTGTGGGCGTTTTTAACTTCGGTGGGAAGCTGCGCAAAGGTTTTGCCGAAAGCGGGAAGAAACATCACCGGGTCGAAGCCGAAACCGTTGCAGCCGATCGGCTCGTGGGTTATCTCGCCTTGTACGCGGCCCACGGCTACCAGCGGCTCGGGATCGTCAAAGCGGCGCAGTGCCACCAGGGTGCTGACCAGGGCGGCGCGGCGGTTGGTCACGTTTTGCATTTGTTCCAGCAGGGCTCGCACGTTGTGGTCGTCGCCTTTGGGGTAGCCAAATTGCGTGGCGTAGAACGCGGTGTCCACGCCCGGCAGGCCGCCGAAGGCATCGACACACAGGCCTGCGTCGTCGGCCAGCGAAGGCAGGCCACTGAGGCGGCAGGCATGGCGGGCTTTGGACAGGGCGTTTTCTA
>JAYUXO010000217.1:0-9961 GCA_043753505.1 Comamonadaceae bacterium | reverse complement strand
GTCGATTCCACCCATAGATATCCTGCAACGAACTGCCAGGCTGCATGCCGTGCCGGGCCAGCACGCGCTGGTGTGTGGCAGGTGTGGGAGTGGTGAAGCGGTAGCCGTCGCGCCCGACGTAGCGCAGTACTTGCATCAACGCCGCGTCCTGCTGCGCATTGCCTTCGATGTGTTGCCCGGCCAGGGCACCCTCGTCATTCGCAATCCAGGCGGGCCGTGCCCAGGTATCAACGGCCTGTCGTTGTCCCATGTGGACCAGCACTAGAACGCCTTTCCGAAGCTCAGTCCGAACTCCTGGCTGTAGCGCTCAAAGCAACGCTTGCCGCAGGTCAGACGCATAAGTGCACCCTCGGCAATAAAAGGCGCGCAACTGGGGTCGGCCTCTACCAGTGGTGCAATCACCTGCGCCATCCAGGCTTTGGCGTGGGAGATGTCCAGCGCCGCATGCAGGTCAAAGTAAGCACGCAAGTGCGGGCCCAAGCCCAAGCGGCGCATGCCTGCTGATACATACGCCACGCGCGAGGGGGCGGTCAGTTCCACTACCCCCAGGGCACCAATTGACTGGTAGGCATAGCGGCGTGTCATGGCCATGCCCAGCATGGCGTTGCCAAGGGCCAGCGACTGCCAGACGGTGGTCTCCAACGTCGGCTGCAAGTCCAGTTCGGTGACCACGCGCGCCAGCATCTCGCCATGCATGCCGTTGCGCTTGCCGTGGCCCATTTCGTCCCAGTAGTTGCGTGCCAGCTCCAGCTTGGCCACCACAGGCAGTTTCACCTGGGTATAGGCGAGCAAGTCGTCGAATCCGGCTTCACCTGCAGCCTCCTGCTTGAGGAACCAGCGCATTTCCGGCAAATCCGCGTGGGTCGCTAACCAGTCAAACAGGCGGTGCTGTTGGCCAGGGCCTTTGTGACTAAGCGAGGCAAACCAGGCAACAAATGCATCAGGGCTTATGGGGCTGACGGGCAGTGCAGCGGCGCACTGTGCACGCAGATCCTCAAGCCAATGGCCCTCAGCCAAGCGGATGGCCAGCTCGGTGTGTAGCGCTTCTTCCCAGGCGCTGGCGTCTTGCGGCGGCTTATGCGGCGTGGTGCGAATGACGTTGAAACGGGCCAGGTCCAGGTGCAGGGTTGCCTGGGAAAAATCGTCCGTTGCTGGACAAATGGGAGGAGAGCCTGAAGGCTTTGTGCACAGCTTTTGGGCAAGGCTCGACATGGCAAATCCCTAAAAAAATGAACTTCAAAGCAAGAGTGGCGGACCCTAGTTACAAACGTAAGGTGGCATAAATGCACAAAAAGCTTTGTTCGGTGGCGCACATAACAATTCTTATTTGTATCAAGGGGTGATGTCGCGCGGCGTGCACTCGGCAATGTAGTGCCGCGCATCTGCGTCAAGCGCTACAAAAGTAATAGCTGGCTGAGCAAAGTTCACAAGTGCTCAAGGCCGGTTTGGCTTGTGAAACTTGTATGAGATGCTGATTGGGTGTTGCGCCGGGCTGTCTCTCGCCCCTGGTGTGGGCGTCCGACCATCTGTTCAGTACTCGTCCTACAGCTCAGTTCAGTCGTTACAAGTAACATCCACCTCGGGTGAATTTGCCCTTAGTTAGGAGATTTCTGATGAACCGATCAATTGCCAACACGTCGATGCACACACTGGCTGCAGCCATTTTGGCCATCAGCACCAGCGCTTATGCCCAGGCACCTGCAGGCGTGCTGGATCGCCCTGCCAACCAGGCCAACCCGATAACGTCGTCTGGCGTTCCCGGCGACAAAGCGCAAACGCGCGTTGACGACAAAACTGGCAGCATGCCTGGCGTAGCACCTGCGGGCAGCCTGCCACCCGTCACCCGCCCGGCCAACCAGTCGAACCCGATTGCCGCTACAGGTGTGCCTGGCGACAAGGCCCAGATGAAAGTAGACGACCGCAAAGCGGGCACGCCCATGTCAGGCGACATGAACATGACCCGTGCTCAGCGTATGGCCGCCATGGATGCGAATTCCGACGGCAAAATTTCACGCCGCGAATACAACAACTATCACAGCATGATGTGGGGAAAAATGAAGTCCAGCAACGGCATGGTGATGTCCAGCGACATGGAAGCCATGATGAACAGCGGTCCTAACTGATCAGCCATCATCAGTCGATATGCGCTGACAGGATGGCCTCCTGCAGCGCGCAGGCCGAGCTCTTGTGCGTGTGTGCCGCGTACACCAGGAAGCAGGCTTTTGTGTTTGCCCGGATGTGCGCAGCTAAAAAGTTAGTCTGAGCCCTGGTTAAGCATTTTCACGAAAGTTTGTTTGTGACCCCACCCACCCAGACGATCTCAAAGGTCAAAGCAAGCCTTGTCCTGCACCCCAAAGAACTGTGGAAGCTGGTCAAACTGGCCGCGCAATCGTGGGTGGCCGACGCGGCGCCCAGCATGGGTGCCGCACTCGCTTACTACACGGTTTTCTCACTGGCACCGTTGTTGCTGATCGTGATTTCGATTGCCGGGCTGGTGTTCGGTGCGGAAGCAGCGCGAGGTGAAATATTTGGTCAGTTGCGCAGCTTGATGGGCGCCGACGCGGCGCAAGCGATTGAAAGTTTGTTGGTCAGCGTGAACAAACCGGCGCAAAGCATTCTGGCCACTATCACAGGGGTGGTGGTGTTGTTGATAGGCGCTACCAGCGTGTTTGGTGAGTTGCAGGACGCGTTGGACCGCATATGGCGTGCTCCGGCAAAACCGACTTCGTCGGGTCTGTGGGCCTTGATTCGCTCACGCCTGCTGTCTTTTGGCATGATTTTCGGCCTGGCTTTTCTGCTGATGGTGTCTTTGGTGATCAGTGCGGCCATGGCAGCTTTAGGCACTTGGTGGGGCGGCTTGTTGGGTGGCTGGGAAGTGCTGGCTGAGGTGATCAACGCGATAGCAGCATTCAGCCTGACCACGGCCATATTTGCCTTCATTTATAAATTCATGCCGCGTGTCAAAGTGGCTTGGCGAGATGTTTGGCTTGGTGCCATCGTGACCGCACTTTTGTTCACCGTGGGCAAAACACTGATCGGTTTGTACATCGGCCGCAGCAGTGCCAGCTCGGCCTTTGGCGCAGCGGGCTCATTCATCGTGGTGTTGATTTGGGTGTACTACTCGTCTCAAGTATTTTTAATGGGCGCGGAATTCACTTGGGTGTATGCGAACACTTTTGGCTCCATGCGGCCCGCCGAGCTGAGTCCTCAAGCCAGCGCATCTGCATCGTTGGCTGAATTGTCTGCACAGGCCGATTCAAACACCACATCCGCACTTGCAGACAGTCCCGAGCGCCCCAAACCTTTGCCTGGGCAAACTCACACAGCGGCTTTTTCCAAAGGTACTCATGACGATTGATTTTTCACAGTTGATGCGGGAGGCGACCCGCCTGACCCAAACCGGCCAGCTCACGCAGGCCACCCAGGTCATTCAACGCGCGATGTCAGGACGATTGACGGATCCGCCTCAACCTGCGGCTGCATCATCCGCCCGGCATGCTCTGCCAGACCCCATGGTGCTGGAGGGCTGTGTGGCAGAGGTGCTGGAAGATAAGGGCTATGAGAACAATGAGGGCAGCAGCAATGCCGATGTACCCTCGCGCGGGTACGTACGGTCGGAAGTAAATGCAGCAGTTCACGCAGAAGTGCACCCAGAAGGGCCCACAACCGCCACCGCCCAACTTCAAGAGCAATTTTTGAATGCAACCTTCGCACACGACGGCCAGCTGCACCACTACAAACTGTACGTGCCGCCCGCGCGTGCAGGCCAGACGTTGTCCCTGGTGGTCCTGCTGCACGGCTGCACCCAGAACCCGGACGATTTTTCGGTCGGCACCGGCATGAATGCACTGGCTCGAGAGCAGGGCTTTTTTGTGCTGTACCCGGCGCAAGCCGCAAGTGCCAATGCGCAGCGCTGCTGGAACTGGTTTGACCCGGCGCACCAGCAACGCGGGCGAGGCGAGCCCGGATGGATTGCTGCGCTGACCCGTACCGTGGTGACGCGTCACGGCGTGGATGCGAACCGTGTGTTTGCGGCGGGCCTGTCGGCGGGCGGCGCCATGGCTGCGGTGCTGGGGGCTGAATACCCGGATCTGTACAGCGCAGTAGGTGTGCACTCGGGCCTGCCTGTCGGTGCTGCCAGTAGCTTGCCGCAAGCGCTGGCTGCCATGAAGCGGGGCAGCCCGTCGCACCGTGGCCCACGCGCCATGCCCACCATCAAGGTGCCCACGATCATCTTTCATGGCGACCAGGATCGAACGGTTCATCCCCGTAACGCTGAGCAATTTGCGCACGCCCCACACGGCGACCTGCCGAACATGCAAACCCGCCATGGCAACCACTCGGCAGCCAACGGCAGGCGCTATACGGTGCACACACACCTGGATCGCGGTCATGCGACGGTGGAACGCTGGCAAATCCACGGTGCGGGGCACGCTTGGTCGGGGGGAAATGCAGGCGGGTCGTACACCGACCCGCGCGGACCGGATGCATCAGCCGAGATGCTGCGGTTTTTTCTGGCACATCCACTTCGCGCAAGGGCCTGAATAAAACAAAAAGTGCTTCCCGCCCTTGTAAAGACTGCTCAAGCAGCTATTTAATTTATAGCAGTACAAGAACTTGCTTGACTGACGGTCAATACACCACGTTGATTCGGTTGACCACGCTGTGCACCCCGGCTGTTCCCCAGGCCGCGTCGGTAGCCAGGTCGCGCTGCGCCCAGGTGTGCACTGTGCCGATCAAGGTCACGTCAGACCCACTCACATCCACGTGAATGTCGCTTTTGGTGCGCCGCTTGAAAGCCGCTTCAATGTCTGACTTGACGGTGGTCGCTGTTGTCACGGCATTGATGCTGATGCTGTTGCTGATGCCTCTGACCCCCATCAAGTGGCGCACCGCGTTGGCAGCGGTCTGGCGCTGGTATTCCCAGTTAACTTTGCCTGTCAGGGTGCCCCAGCCTTTTTCGACCATCACGTGAACGGCATTGCGTGGCAGGTAAGTGGTGCAGTCCAGCACGTTTTTCACCGACGCCGCAATGTCACCGTCGCTGCGCTCGGTGGTATCAGTCAGCTTGATTTCAATTTCAACGGCAAGTGCCTTGACGCCCGCCACACGCTGCGCGGCTTGTTCAGCCCCCCACTTCTCGGCATACGTGCCCACATGGCCTGCCAGCGTGACCACGCCGTCTTTGACTTCCACGCCAATCTGCGTGGCGTGAACGGACGGTTCCCATTTCAGCTCGGCCATCACGTCCAGCTGGATTTGTGAATCGGTTTTCATTGGAGTCTCTCGATTGCAGTGAATGGACAACCAGTGTGTTTGGCAATGCCTGGCTGGTCTGTTCGATAACGTACGCAAGAAGACCTCAACTGAAGTATTTGAAGTACCCAAAAGCTGTTCAGCCTTCATTGAAACTGCTCAGGCAGCGACCATTTCTATAGTCAATTAATTGCCTGTGTGCGCCAGCGCACAGACCTGCCACACGGTGATTGCTACAAGAGTCAATCAACCACCAGACACACCAGCCAGCACCATGACCTCTAACCCGTTCAGCCGGCTGGTAACCCATTCGCACTGTAGTGCGAGCGCCGTGGCATGAGCGACACTTTGGCCGCACCCGGTGGCGTTGAGTCAGTTGATAAAACGCCAGCGCTCAAGCTCCCGGTGCCTCCCAAAAGCCCAAGTCAACCTAAAGCCGCCCCTGTCGCACAAGATGAAGAAAAGCGCACGCCGCGCAGCCTGCGCAGCTGGCTGCTGATCGCGCTGGGCACTTTGCTGGCGCTAGCCGCTGTGCTTTATTTTTCGCGCAACCTGCTACTGGGCACACCCACCCCGGTGTATGCCGCAACCAGCAGCGAATTGGTGCAAACCGTGGTGGCCAGTGGCCGGGTTGTGTCGCCGCAGCGTGTCACGGTGGCGCTTCAAGGCTCCGGCCGAGTGTTGCGGGTGGCGGTGGCCGAGGGCCAGACCGTGGAGCGTGGGCAGCTGCTCATTGAGCTGGACAACAGCGATGCCCGTGCAAGTCTGGCCCAAGCCCGTGCCGCTGTGGCACAAGCGCAGGCCCGTATACGCCAATTGCGTGAATTGAGCCAACCGGTAGCGGCGCAAGCGTTGGCGCAGGCCCAGGCTACTGCGCTGCTGGCGCGCAAAGCGCTGGCGCGCAACCGCGACCTTGTGACGCAAGGTTTCATCAGCCAAGCCGCTCTGGACGACGCGCAGCGCGCGGTGGCGGTGGCCGACAGCCAGGTGGCCAGTGCCCAGGCGCAAGCGATCACCAACACCCCCAGCGGCAGTGACGCCGCGCTGGCCCGGGCTGCGCTGGCCCAGGCCGTGGCGGGGCAGCAGTTGGCCAGCGTGCGGCTGGCGCAGGGCCAGGTGCTGGCACCCAGCAGCGGCGTGTTGATTTCGCGCACAGTGGAGGTGGGTGACATCGTGCAACCCGGCGAGGCACTAATGGTGCTGGCTGCTACCGGGCCCGACCAAGCGGTTCAGGTGCTGGTGCAAATTGACGAAAAAAACTTGTCGAAAATCGCACTCGGGCAAAAAGCATTGGGCTCTGCCGACGCATTTGCCAGCCAGCGCTTCGATGCGGTGGTGGCCTTCATCAACCCCGGCGTGGACGCTGCACGCGGCTCGGTGGAGGTCAAGCTGAATGTGACCCAGCCGCCAGCGTATTTGCGCCAGGACATGACGGTATCCATCGACATTGAAACCGCAAGGCGCACGGCCACTGTGGTGGTGCCCACCAGCACGCTGGAAGACGCCGCCACCGACCTGCCGTGGGTGCTGGTGGTGCGTGACCAACGCGCTGTCAAACAGTTCGTCACGCTGGGTCTGCGCGGCGACACGCGGGTGGAACTGCTCAGTGGCATTGCGGCGGGTGAAGGCGTGGTGCCGGTGTCTAAAACCGGGGTGAAAGCAGGCCAACGCGTGCTTGCGACTGTGACGCCCGAGCCACCTCTGCATGCGCAGACCAGCGCCAAAGCCGGGCCGCCAATGCGCTGAATCCATGAACCCGCTATTGCCTTTTGAATGGGTGCTCGCTACCCGGTTTTTGCGCGAAGGTTTGTTGCAGACGCTATTCATCGTCGCTGGGGTGGCGCTGGGTGTGTCGGTGATTGTGTTTATGTCGGCGCTGCTCACCGGGTTGCAAGCCAGCATTTTCAACACGCTGTTGGACTACCAGGCGCAAATCGTCATCCGGTCGCCCGAGGAAGCGCCGCGCAGCTTGCGGCAGGAACCAGGTGTGGAATTTGCCACGCGCGTGCAGCCGCGTGCCCAACGCCAGCGCTCGCTGGACCAGTGGCAAAAGGTGCGCGACACGACCCTGGCCGTTCCCGGGGTACTGGTGGTGTCACCGGTGATCGAGGGCGCAGCATTCATCGTGCGCGGAGACGCCAATACCGGTGTGGGCGTACGCGGTATCGAGCCCGAAAGCTATTTGCGACTGATTGCGCTCAAAGAAAAAATCATTTCAGGCAATGCCAACCTGACCAGCACCGATGTGGTGATCGGCAGCGACCTGGCCAAAGACTTGGGCCTGGCCATTGGCGACAAGCTGACCTTGAAAGCCGCTTTAGGCCCGTCGGTCGTGTTGTTTGTGTCGGGCATATTTGACTTTGGCAACCAGGGCCAAAACACCACAAGCGTGTATGTGGCATTGCGAACCGCACAAAGCCTGCTGGGTTTTCCGGGCGGCGTTACGCGCCTGTGGGTCAAAGTTGCACAACCGTTTGATGCAGAGACCACAGCGCGACAGATCGCTACCCAGCCGGATATAGAGGTTGAAAGCTGGATTGAAACCAACGCCGAGTTTTTCAAGGCACTGTCGGGCCAGACTTTGAGTTTTTTCATGATCCGCCTGTTTGTAGGCCTGACGGCAGCGCTCGGTATTGCCAGCGTGCTGGTGGTGTCGGTGGTGCAAAAGTCTAAAGAAATTGGAATTTTGCGAGCCACGGGCACGACACGTGGCCAGATTCTGGGCGTGTTTTTGGTGCAAGGTGCCATGCTGGGTTTGTTGGGTTCGGTGTTTGGCTCGTTGATGGGCTGGGGGTTTCTGGTCGCCTGGCGTGGGTTTGCAGTGAACGACGAAGGGGTACCGTTTTTCACACTGGATGCCGGGCCCACGCTTTATCTGTATGTGGCGCTTGGGGCCACCGTGGTGGGGGTGCTGTCGGCGCTATTCCCCGCCCAGCGCGCGGCGCGGCTGGACCCGGCGGTGGCCATCCGTGGCTGAAGCGGTAGCGGGTGCAACGGGTGACAAGGCCGAACCCACCCTTCTCCTGGAGGGCATCCGCAAGTCCTACGGCACCGGTACTGCCCATGAAACCGAGGTGTTGCACGGCATTGACCTGAGCCTGGCACGCGGCGAATTTGCCGCCCTGATTGGCCCCTCGGGTTCGGGAAAGAGCACGCTGCTCAACATCATCGGTCTGCTGGACAAACCCAGCGCAGGCAAACTTTTCCTGATTGGCCAGGAGGCCGAAAACCTGCCCGACAAAGCGCTTACGCAACTGCGCGCCAAAGCCATTGGATTTGTTTTTCAGTTTCACAACCTGCTACCGGCATTTACAGCCGTGGAAAACGTGATGCTGCCCCTGCTGGCATCACGTGGCAGGCCCGACGCTGCCATGCGCGCCAGGGCGGAGGACCTGATCGACAAGGTAGGCTTGAAACGCTGGGGCCACCATCTGGCCAATGACCTGTCAGGTGGTCAGCAGCAGCGCGTGGCCATTGCCCGTGCGTTGGTGATGCAGCCCGCTCTGGTGCTGGCCGATGAGCCCACCGGCAACCTGGACACCCAGTCGGCAGACAGCGTGTTTGACCTGCTGCGAGAAGTCAGCAGAGGGGGCACCGCTTTTTTAATCGTCACCCACGACCCCCGTCTGGCCGCCCGCTGTGATCGGGTGATTGAGTTGGTCGATGGGCGGGTTCTGAAAGATGAATCAATAGTGGCTGCTTCCCTGCCGATACAAAAAACGTTTGTATGAAAAAAAGGCCTGTAGACCTTTTTTACATTGCTCAAGCAGCTATCGTTTATATAGCAAATGGGAAGCTTTCCCGCTTGTGTGGGCCAGCGAACAGACAGTCAGCGTGCTGACGACAACACTTGCGCATGCATACGATTCTCCCGGTCACTGCCAATCAGGCCCATGCGGCGATGGACCAAACGGCCACAACCCCATCGACCGATGCCACGACGCGGTTGCGCTCGCGGGTAGCCCCCTCGTCGCGTTGGGAGAACGAGGGCTGCACCGACAACGCGGTATGGCCGTCGGCAGAAGCGGCCCAGCTGCGCATGCGGGTGATTGCCCTTGAAAACCTGGTAATTGCGTTGCTGGCACGGACACCTGATGAACAAGTGGTTCTGGCGCGCGAGATGGCGATCTACATATCGCCGCGTCCGGGCTACACCGCCCATCACCTCACCCTGCGCGCGGCAGACCAGATGCGCAGCTTGATTGACCGCTCTGCCCACTTCCGAACCACGCCCGTAGCGTGACGATCTACCCATGCACAGCTTTCATATTTACCGGTATGACCCCGAGCTGAATCATGCGCCGCGCATGCAAATGATCGAGCTGGAGGTAGGCCACGGCGATCGCATGTTGCTGGACGTGCTTTTCAGGTTGAAGGCGATTGATCCCGCTTTGAGTTTTCGGCGCTCCTGCCGCGAGGGAATCTGCGGCTCTGACGCCATGAACATCAACGGCAAAAACGGGCTGGCCTGCATCACCAACATGCGTTCGCTACCTACCACCGTGGTGCTCAAGCCTCTGCCGGGCCTGCCTGTCATTCGCGATCTGGTTGTTGACATGACCCAGTTTTTCAAGCAATACCACTCCATCAAGCCTTATCTGATGAATGATGAGCACCCCCCAGAGCGTGAGCGTTTGCAGTCGCCCGAGCAGCGCGAATCGCTTAACGGCTTGTACGAATGCATCATGTGTGCCTGTTGTTCGTC
>JAYUXO010000216.1:0-1523 GCA_043753505.1 Comamonadaceae bacterium | reverse complement strand
TTGTGGGTGAAGGCGGGGTTGGTCTCGACCAGGTAGCTGGCTCCCGAGGCGGTGTTGATGGCGAACAGGCTGCTGGTGGGTGGGCTGATGCGTCCGCTGGTGGTGGCGGTGGTGAAGCCGGGGCCTGTAGTCGCTATTAAATACGTAGCTGCTTGAGCAGTATCTGTAAGGGCTGTTGGCTGTTTTGATACTGAAACAAGCGAAACAGGGGCTGGGCTGACTCTGTGCGCTACTAAATGTGTAGCTGCTTGAGCAGTATTTACAGGGGCGGTTGGGGGTTTTGTTGCTGAAACTGCTGGTTTCAACGATTCCGCGGCTGTGGCGGGGATGGCTGTGAGCAGGTGGGTCAGCAGTACCAGCCAGGTGATAGCTCGCTGAACTAAACTGGCTGGCGGTTGACTATCTGTTTGTTTCACCGTTTTGGAGTTTGCCATGACCACTGTCTCAATTGACTTGCCGGACGATGTTGCGCAAAGCGCGCAGCAAGCTGGGCTTTTGACCGGGCACACTTTGGCCAACGTGGTGCGTGAGCTGGTGCGTCAGCGGGCGGCCCGCAGGCTGTTGCAGGCTATGGCGGCGTTTGAGACGCAACCTGTCGCTGCCGATGAGTTGAGCCCCAAAGATGTTGATATGGCCATTGATGCTGCGCGTCGTCATTGATACCAATACCTGGATTTCTGCGCTGATCTGGACCGGGCACCCCAAGCAGTTGGTGACCCACTCACTGCAAGGGCATTTCAGGGCTGTGACGTCGGCTGAGCTGATGGCCGAGTTTCGCCGGGTGTTGGGCTACCCCCGCATTCAGAAGGCCATGCTCAAACGCAATCTGGATCCACAGGATTTGGCTACCCAGTTCGGGCTGTTCAATGACTTGGTTGACGCGCCAGCGCTGGCAACCCCGGTGTGCCGCGACCCGGATGACGATGCGGTACTGGCCTGCGCGGTGGCGGCCAAGGCCCAATTGATCGTTTCCGGGGACGACGATTTGGCGGTGTTGCAATCCTTTGAGGGCATTCCTATCCTGCGGGCAGCACCGGCCTTGCAGTGGCTTGAAAGTTACGTGGCTGGCTAAAGCCGCCTCTTTTACTACGCTTTTGATAGCTGTTTGAGCAACTCCTACATGAGCTGACGGCCCTTTTCATTCACAACAATCGGTTTTGAGGGTGGTTGACATGGTGGTCGGCGTTTGGGTGGTCGCTTGGCTGCTGGGTTGGTTTTAGCCTTTGTGCAGCGGGTGGTCTAAAAGAAATCCAACGCCTCAACGCGTTGGGTTTAAGCGAAGCAGCAAATCTTTTACCCACCGCCGCAATCGACGCAAACCGGATTGGGTGCTGGCAGAGTTGATCAAGTTGAAGGCGCATATGCCCGATGCGGGCTGTCGGACGCTGGCACTGACGTTCAATCGCTTGTTCGCAAACCGACCAATGTCGGTTTGCAAGTCCACCGTGCACAAGTTGCTGCGCGATAAAGCCCATGCAGTGCTGCTGGCGCGTAGAGAGATGCGAAACAAACCGCCTTACCCG
>JAYUXO010000215.1:0-9990 GCA_043753505.1 Comamonadaceae bacterium | reverse complement strand
CGTCTGGTGACGCGGCAATATCCTGGGCAACCAGATACGCCAGCAACAGGCCCACGGGTCGGCCAGTGGAGCCTTTTGACAAGCCGCTTTTCCAGGCACTGCCCGCAATATCCAGGTGCGCCCAAGGAAACTGGCCCACGAAACGCTGCAAAAATTTGGCCGCCACCACCGCGCCACCAGCCCGCCCGGCCACGTTCGCTACATCGGCAAATTTGCTTTTCAGACCTTCTGCGTACTCGTCGTCCAGAGGCAGCCGCCAGCAGGGGTCCAGCGCGTCATCGCCTGCATGCATCAAGGCCTCGGCCAGGGCATCGTTGGTGGCGAACAAGCCGCTTCGCACGCCACCGAGCGCCACCACACAGGCACCCGTGAGCGTGGCAATGTCGATCACGGCACGCGGCTTGAAGCGTTCGGCGTAGCTCAAGGCATCACACAAAATCAAACGACCTTCTGCGTCAGTGTTCAGCACCTCGATGGTCTGACCACTCATGCTGGTGACTACATCACCAGGTTTGACCGCATTGCCCGCCGGCATGTTTTCACAGCTCGGAATCAGCCCGACCACGTTGATGGCGGGTTTGAGCTGAGCGAGTGCGGCAAACGTGCCCAGCACGCTGGCCGCACCGCACATATCAAACTTCATCTCGTCCATCTCGGATGCTGGTTTGATGGAAATACCACCGGTGTCAAATGTGATGCCTTTGCCAATCAGCACCACAGGGGCCTGGGTTTTCGCGCCACCCTGGTAATGCAGCACCACAAAGCGCAGCGGCTCTGTTGAGCCACGCGCCACAGCCATGAAAGAGCCCATGCCCAGCTTGGCGACTTCTTTAGGACCCAACACCTCGCAGCGGATTCCGGGCAGCTTGGCAAGGTCTTGCGCAGCGCCAGCCAGCAATGTAGGGGTGGCGTAATTAGCGGGACGATTGCCCCACTCTTTGGCCAGCTCAATGCCTTGCACAGCCGCAACGGCGTGCTGGAAATCGTCCAGCACTGCAGCCCGGTTTGGCACCCCGACCACACAACGCTCAATGCGTCGACCCTCTTTTTTGCTCAAGGTGGTGGTGTAGACGTAAGTCGCCTCGGCCAGGCCTGTCATGGCTGCACGAACGCCTGCACCAATGACAGGGCCGTCGGTCGTTTCGCAGAAACACAGGACAACCCGCTTGACCGCTATACCTTTAATAGCTGCTCCAGCAGCAAGTACGGCCTTTTTCACGTTTTTCGCTGATAAATCACCCGCTCCCACAAGCAAAAGGCGCTGCGCCTTGCACGCGCCGCTGGCGTAAAGCTGCAGCAGCTTACCGGGTTTGGGCTCCCAATCGCCCTTCGCCAGCGCTGTGCTGATCAACTCAGACAAACTGTCATCGGCAGGGGAAAAAGCCTGCCCAACCAGCACAATCAAGGCGTCACAGGGCTGCTGCGCGGCGCTGGACAAGCTCAGCGACTTGAGTTCAAAGTTCATAATTGGCGCGATGTTATTCGATTCATCTGTTCGCAAAGAGCTGGCCCGCAGCTTCGGTGCCACCCTGGTGGTGCTGGTCACCATTGTGATGACCATGACCCTGATCCGCACCCTGGGTCTGGCCACGCGGGGCAGCGTCAACCCGCAAGAAATTCTCATGGTGATGGGATACACCGTGTTGGGGTTTTTGCCACCCATCTTGAGTCTCAGCCTGTTTATCTCCATTGTCGGCAGCCTGTCGCGCATGTACAAAGACAGTGAAATGGTGATCTGGTTTTCCAGTGGTCGAGGGCTTACGGCGTTTGTGGGTCCTCTGTGGCGTTTTGCCTGGCCGGTGCTATTGGTTATTGCTGTGTTGTCGCTGCTGGTGTGGCCCTGGTCAAACCAGCAAACGCAGGATTTGAAAGACCGCTACGGCCAGCGCGGAGACCTGGAGCGCGTGGCACCGGGCCAATTTCAGGAGTCATCCAGCGGCAAGCGGGTGTTTTTTCTGGACAAAGATTCCCCCGACAACAAATCAGGCAACAACATCTTCATCTCGTCCATCGAGGGTGGCAAAGAAACCGTCACATCGGCGCGTACCGGCCGCGTCGTTGTGCAGGGCGACAGCCAGTACCTGTTGCTCAAGAATGGGCAACGCCTGGAAGGCAACGCGCGTGGCAACGAACTGAAAATCAGCGAGTTTGAGGAATACGGCAACCGCATAGGTGCTGGCGCTGCCGTGGTGGCAGAGGCCGCACCCGCCAAGGCACGCAGCACCTTCACGCTCCTGACTGTGCCCACCGCCCTGCACCTGGGTGAGTTGGCCTGGCGCATGGGCCTGGCGCTGGCCGCGGTGAACTTTGTGTTGATTGCGCTGTGCGTGCCTGGCGGCTCTGCCCGCATGGGCCGCAGCGGCAACTTGGTGTTTGCGCTATTTGCGTTTGTGACTTACTACAACGTGTTGAATGTGGGCCAGAACTGGATTGCCAGCGGCCGCTCCAGTTTTGCGCTGTTTTCGCTGGCCCTGCATGGCGGTGTCTTGTTGTTTGCCTTGATGTGGCTGGCCAAGCGCCACAACAACTGGACCCTTCGCTCGCTTTTGCGCCGCAGCCCGCGTGCACAAGTACCTGCGCATGCACCTACGCCATCTGCCCGGGCTACCGCGTGAGAACGATTCGCCGGCTGATCTACAGCGAAGTGCTGTCTGCGGTGCTGTTTGTCACCTTGGGCTTTACAGCACTTTTTTTCTTTTTTGACTTTGTCGACGATCTGCCCAACGTGGGCCGTGACGCCTATCGTCTCAGCCACAGCCTGGCTTATGTGACCCTGCTGGTACCCAGCCATTTGTACGAACTGCTGCCCATTACGGTGCTGATTGGCACTATTTTTGTGATGGCACGCATGGCGCAAAGCTCGGAGTTCACCATCCTGCGCACCAGCGGCCTGGGGCCGTGGCGGGCTTTGCGCAGCCTGCTGGTACTGGGCGCTGCATTTGTGGCGTTCACTTTTGCGATAGGCGACTACCTGGCACCCCTGGCCGACCGCAATGCGCAGTTGCTCAAGGCGCGTTTCCAAGGCCGTATCAGCGTCGGTCAAACCGGCGCTTGGCTGAAGGAAAAACAGGCCGACCGCTCTTACGCCGTGAACATTGCCGCGCTGACCCCCGACGGCCAGATGCGGGGCGTACGCATTTTTGAGTTCGACGCCAAAGGTTTTTTGCTGTCGCTGACCCAAGCGGCCACGGCACAGTTCTCCAATGCCAACGCTGCGCCGGGTAATGTGTGGTTATTGAGCCAGGTCGAGCGCACGCAGTTTTCGGTACCTGTTGAATACGCCGCCGAGTTCAAAACACCCGGCGAAGCGGTCGCTGGCCCAAACGCACGGGTGCAGCGCCTGCAAACCACCACGGTGGCCTGGCCCACGGAAATGACGCCGGAAATGGTGTCAGTCGCCCTGCTCAAGCCTGAGCGCATGGCTACGCTGGATTTGTTTGACTACATCCGGCATCTGGAAGCCAACGGTCAGACCTCGCAACGCTACGAAATCGAGTTCTGGCGCAAAGTGTTTTACCCCTTGAGCTGCCTGGTGATGGTGGTGCTTGCACTGCCCTTTGCCTACCTGCATTTTCGAAGTGGCGGTATCACCAGCTACATGTTTGGCGGTGTGTTGGTAGGGATCAGTTTTTTTCTGCTGAACAACGTGTTTGGCTACGTCGGCAACCTCAACGCGTGGTGGCCGTGGCTGACCGCCGCTGCGCCGGGTTTGATTTACACGCTGCTGTCGCTCGGCGCTTTCAGCTGGCTGGTTTTAAGGCAATAAAAAGATGGAAGACAGCAAGATGAACGAGCCGTGTGATGCAGTGATTCTGTTTGGCCACGGCTCGCGCGATCCGTTCTGGCGTCTGCCCATTGAGGCGGTGGCCACACGTGCTGCGCTGTGTAACCCTGCGCGCCCTGTGCGCTGCGCCTACCTGGAGTTGACAACACCGGATTTGCCCACCGTTGCTACAACTTTAATAGCTGGTGGAGCAATATTTATAAGGGTGATACCGATGTTTTTAGGCAAAGGCCGACATGCCCGTGAAGACCTGCCCGCGCTGATGGACGCTTTGCAGCTGGCCCACCCCACGGTGCATTTCGACCTGCGCCCATCGGTGGGCGAAGATGACCGGGTGCTGGCCCTATTGACCCAAATGGCGGTGGAATGAACCTCCATCAATTTCGCTTCGTGCAGGAAGCCGCGCGCCGGGGCCTGAACCTGACGGAGGCGGCCAAGGTGCTTAACACCTCGCAACCCGGTGTGTCCAAGGCCATCATTGAACTGGAAGAAGAGTTGGGCATTGACATTTTTGCCCGCCACGGCAAGCGCTTGAAGCGCATCACCGAGCCCGGTGAACATGTGCTGAAAAGTATTGAAATCATCATGGGCGAGATCAGCAACCTCAAGCGCATTGGCGAGCAGTTCAGCGCCCAGGACAGCGGCACCCTGTCGATTGCCACTACGCACACCCAGGCGCGCTATGTGCTGCCACCTCACGTGGTCAGACTGCGCGAGGCTTACCCCAAAGTCAACGTCAGCCTGCACCAGGGTGCCCCCGACCAGGTGGCTCGCATGGTGCTCGATGAGGTGGCCGAGATCGGCATTGCCACCGAATCGTTGGCCGCTTACGAAGGGCTGGTCACCCTGCCCTGTTACGAGTGGCAGCATGTGCTGGTGCTGCCCAGTAGCCATCCGCTACTGAAACAGGAGCACATCAGCCTGGCTGATATTGCACTGGAGCCGGTGATTACTTACCACCCGTCGTTCACCGGCCGCACCCGTATCGATGCGGCGTTTGCCGCCAAAAAACTGTTTCCCCGCATTGCACTGGAGGCCATTGACTCGGACGTGATCAAAACCTATGTGCGCCTGGGCCTGGGCGTGGGGATCGTGGCCGAAATGGCGGTGCGTGACGAACTGGCGACGCCCGGTGACTTGGTGGTGCGACCTGCAGGCCACCTGTTTGGTCACAATCTGGCGCGCGTAGCCTTTAAACGTGGCGCTTACCTGCGCAACTTTGTCTACAAATTTGCCGAGTTGATCAGCGACCGGCTGGACCGCAAACTGATTGGCAAGGCCATGACTGGGCGGGAAGGAGACTGGGAGTAGTGAGCGCCACACAAGTGCCCCTGCCAGAGCTGACCAAACCCCCAGCAGGCAGCACCTGGTCGCTGCGGTTTTTGCTGGTGGTCAGCCTGCTGTTGTTTTCGCTGGTACCGGCGGCGATTGTGGGCGGCCTGATGTACCGCAACAATGTGCAAAGTGTGGACGAGCTGTCTGAAAAAATTGTCCGTGACGTCGCCTTGCGGGTTCGAGACGACACTGAAAATCACCTGGAGCAGGTGCATTCCCTGCTCAATGCCCTGTTGCCAGCGCAGTTCAACCCGGCGCAACTTTCCAGTGCCGCGCAGCTGTTGATGCAGCCGCAGGCATTTGAGGAGCTGGCCTTCCGCCTGACGCGCATGTCACCGAATGTGTCATTTTTATATTTTGGTAACGCACAGGGCGCGTTTTACGGCGTACAAAAAGAGTTGGACGACCCCCTGCAGCGCAGCAAGGTCCACGAACGCACTACCGGCGGCGGACGCAGCTACTTTCTGGCCACGCAGCCAGGTGACCGCAGCACGCCGCTGCCGCCTGAGACCAAATCCTACGAGCCCCGTCAGCGTCCCTGGTATGAAGCAGCGGTCGAGAAAAAAAACCGTGTTTTTTCCAGCGTGTACCCGTCTGCCTCGTCAGGCCAGCTACTCATTACCTTGGCCCAACCCGTGGTGATGTCGGACGGCTCGGTGCTCGGGGTGTTTGCAGTTGATTTCTTCTTGAAGCGCCTGGATGACCTGCTCAAGGCGCAAACCATCAGCCGGCAAGGCACCGCCATGCTGCTGGACGAAGATGGGCATCTGCTGGCCACTTCGGTGGCAGAGCCACTTTTCTCGGCGCAAGGTGATGGCTGGAAACGCCACCGCCCTGTCGATGTGAGCAACCCGGCACTGGCGTCATCACACCAGGCCGTTGCGCAATTAATGGGGGAACCCGCCACCCTTTCCGCGCAACGCACGGTGGTGCAGCGGCGCGTCACGCTGGCTAACGGCGAAACCCTGCTGACCGTGATGCGCCCGTTTGGCGAAACTTTGGGACTGAACTGGACCTTGATCGTGGCCGCACCTGAGAGTGACTTTTCCGCCGATCGTCAGCGGGCCATCACGCAGTCCGTGTACGCCATGCTCGCCGTGTTGTTGGTGGGTGCCGTGGTTGCCGCATTGGTGGCGCTGAACCTGACGGCACGTTTTGGTCAATTACGCCAGGCGGCGCTACAGATTGGCCGCGGCCACATGCCCGCAAAGCCTGTTGCATCGCGCATCACCGAGGTGCGTGTGCTCTCGGCTGCCTTGCACGCCAGTGCGCAGGAAATCTTGCAAAGCCGCGCTGCCATTGAGGTGCACACCCAGGCCTTGAACGACGCCAACGCCGGCTTGGAAGCCCGGGTAGCACAACGTACCGCCGAACTTGTGACTTCGCGCGAAGAAGCCCTGGCGGCTGCCCGTGCCAAAGCCACGTTTCTAGCCACCATGAGTCACGAAATCCGCACGCCGCTCAGTGGCGTGGTGGGCATGACAACCTTGTTGGCCGACACGCCACTGAACGCTGAACAAAGCGACTACCTGCACACCATGCGCGTCTCCAGCGATCAACTGCTGGGTGTGGTGGACGACATCCTGGATTTTTCCAAAATTGAGTCGGGCAAGCTCGATCTGGAAAACGAGCGCTTGAGCGTGCGTGCCACGGTGGAAGAAGCCATCGAAATCGCCGCACCCAGAGCCCGCGAAAAAAGTCTGGATCTGTTGGTGGACATTCAGGACAACGTGCCGCGCTGGGTTAACGGCGATGTCACCCGACTGCGTCAGGTATTGCTGAACTACCTGAACAACGCCATCAAATTCACCCAGCGTGGGCAGGTGGTGGTGTCGGTGGAGCTGCAGCGCGAATTGCCCGCAGAACATGCGGTGGTGCTGGGCTTTCGGGTCGACGACACTGGCATCGGCATCCCTTTAGACCGGCAAGACGCCTTGTTTGAATCTTTCTCGCAGGTCGATGCGTCCACCACCCGGCGCTACGGCGGCACTGGGCTGGGTCTGGCCATCTGCAAGCGGCTGGCTCATTTAATGGGCGGCGCGGTAGGCATGGAATCAGCGCCTGGCGTGGGCTCACGCTTCTGGTTCACGGCACAGCTGGAACTGACCACCGCCCCGCAACCCTCGCCCTCATCTTTGTTTGGCAAAGCCAGTCTCGTGGGCAAAACGGCGCTGGTGTTGGACGACACCGCACTGCACCTGCGCATTCTGGACAAGCAACTCAAGCGTTGGGGCATGACAGTGGCTTTGTTTGGTGACGCCAGGCCCGCGCTGGCGTGGCTGGAAAATCACCCCGTGGATGTTGTCATTACTGACATGCACATGCCCGAGATGGACGGGCTGTCGTTTGCCAGCGCCGTGCGCGCCATCCACCCCCAGGTTCATTTGTTACTGGTGACCTCCGGCACCATGCCTTCAGGTGATGCGGCTATGTTGTTCAACGCCCGTTTGCTCAAACCTTACCGACAGGCCCAACTGTTTGATGCTCTGACCCACGCCGAGAACGCTCCTCTTTCGCCCGTTACCGCACCTAGTGCACTGCGACTGCCGGTGGCCAAAAACCAGCGCGTGCTGGTGGCAGATGACAACCAGGTGAACCTGAAAGTGGCCCACTTCATGCTGACCAAGCTGGGCTACAACATTGATACCGCCATGAACGGCCGCGAAGCGGTGGACAAAGTGGCACAGGCCTTCTTGCCGGGGGCCACGCCTTACGCTGCCGTGCTGATGGACGTGAACATGCCCGTGCTGGACGGCATTCGGGCCACGCTACAAATCGCACGGGCCCATGGCCCGCTGGCACCACCGGTTTGGGCACTCACGGCTTCGGTGCTGACGGAAGACCGCCAGCGTTACCGCGAAGCGGGCATGTTGGGGCCGCTGGCCAAACCCCTGCACATTGACGAACTGGCGCAGGCCCTGGCCAACCCGATGTTGACCAACCTGCCATCAACGCAGTCGTTGCTACCCAATCCCATCTTTACCAACCCCGTCCAACCGGATGGAAATGGCGGACAAGATCTCGCTGCACACGCTGGCAAGCCCTACTTGGTGGACTGGGAGCGCCTGGCCCAGTTTGCTGAATTTGACGACGATGGCGGCACCCTGGTGCGCAACGTGGTGGGCCTGTTTGTGGCTGAGCTACCCGTTCGGCTGGCTGCTCTGCGCGCAGCCGCTGATGCGCACAATGTGCAAGCCCTGTCGCTGGCAGCACACGCACTAAAAGGGTCGGCCTCCAACGTGGGTGCCAGCGCCATCGCGCAAGCCTGTTTTGTGCTGGAGCAGTCGTGCAAAAACGAGCAGTGGCCCAGCGAAGCGCTGCAACAGGTGCGGGGCATCGAGGCGTTGGGCCCCAACACACACCGGGCATTTACCCACTGGCTGAAAGACTCGCCAGCATCTTGACCTCTCCCACCTTGAGCTGCGTCCATCACACCCACCGACCCATGACCCTCCTCGAACGCACGCCCATCGTCCAGACCAAGTTGCCCGCGGTGGGCACCACTATTTTTACCGTCATGTCGGGCTTGGCGGCGCAGGTCGGTGCAGTGAACCTGGGCCAGGGCTTTCCAGATTTCAACTGCGATCCGGCGTTGGTCCGTGCGGTCACGCAAGCCATGACCGATGGCCACAACCAATATCCGCCCATGACGGGCATACCCGCGTTGCGACAGGCGGTTGCTACCAAAATTGAATCGGCGGGTATGGACGCGGTTGGTGTACGTCGCTATTGCCCCAACACCGAAATCACCATCACAGCCGGTGCCACCCAAGCCATCATCACGGCCATTCTGGCGGTGGTGCACGCAGGTGACGAGGTGATCGTGCTGGAGCCGTGTTACGACAGTTATGTGCCCAATATTGAGTTGTCTGGTGGCACTGTGGTGCGCGTGCCTTTGACGCCCGGCAGCTTTCGCCCCGACATGCAAAAGATTGCTGCCGCCATCACCCCAAAAACACGCGCCATCCTGACCAACAGCCCACACAACCCCTCAGCCACTGTCTGGTCAGACGCCGACATGCTGGCCTTACAAGAGCTGCTGGCCCCCACTGACGTGCTGCTGATCAGCGACGAGGTGTACGAACACATGGTGTTTGACGGGCAACGCCACAACAGTGCCGCGCTGTACCCCGGTCTTGCGGCGCGCGCCTTCGTCGTGAGCAGCTTCGGCAAAACCTTTCACGTCACCGGCTGGAAAGTGGGCTACGTGGCCGCGCCCGCTGCGCTCACCGCTGAATTTCGCAAGGTGCACCAGTTCAACGTGTTCACCGTCAACACCCCCATGCAACACGCCCTGGCCAGTTATCTGGCCAACCCGGCCCCCTACCTCGGCTTGCCAGCCTTCTACCAGCGCAAACGCGACCTGTTTCGCGCAGGCCTGGCACAAACCCGCTTCAAGCTGCTGCCCAGCGAAGGCAGCTACTTTCAGTGCGTCGACATCAGCGATCTGGCCGTGCCTGAGCGCAACCTGCCCGAAGCCGACTTCTGCCAGTGGCTCACCCGCGAGGTCGGCGTGGCCGCCATTCCGCTGTCGGCGTTTTATGGCGATGGGTTTGACCAGAAGGTGGTGCGGTTTTGCTTTGCCAAGCAGGACGAGACCTTGAATCTGGCGTTGGGGCGGCTGGAGCGTTTGTAGAAATGCTATTTATTTGATAGCTGCTTAAGCAGTATTTATAAGGGCTTATGGCACTTTTTGCATATTTTTCACAGAGAACATATAAAGCGTGAAGTCAGTCCGGCGTCTGTGCGATGTGCTTGCCCGCCATCCAGCCTTGCGCACCGACAACCTGTTGAGCCACCCGCAACGGCGCTGCCTCCAGCGGCGTGGCCATCGTGTCGTTCCACCGATTCAAAAAACCAAACATCGCCAC
>JAYUXO010000214.1:0-24683 GCA_043753505.1 Comamonadaceae bacterium | reverse complement strand
GCAACCAGGCGTGCAGGGAATGCGCGGCGTCTTGCGCCTGGGCCAGACTTGATGCCAAAACCTCTGCTAGCCCCTTATATTCCTGCTCAAGCAGCTCCTGTTTTTGTAGCGTTTCTTGGGCAATAGCCAGCCCTTTCAGAGCACCTATGTCGTCGCCTTCCAGCGCGGCCAGGGCGGCTTGCGCAGCCTCAATCAAGCCCTGGGCGTTGGCCAGACGGCTGTGGTCGGCGTTCAGTTCATCCCATTCATGCGCGCCGGGAGCCAGCTTGTCGACCTCGCCAATTTGCCAGGCCAGACGCTCGCGCTCGCGCTGCAGGCTGTCTTGTGCGGCCTCAGCCTCCGCCACGCTTTTATCGGCACTGCGCCAGGCTTGCCACAGCGGCAACAGGCTGGTGGCGTTGACACCGGCATAAGCATCCAGCAGCCCACGCACGGATTCGGGCCGCGTGAGGCTTTGCCAGGCATGCTGGCCGTGAATGTCCACCAGGTGGTCGCCCAATTCGCGCAGCTGCCCTGCAGTAGCAGGCGCGCCATTCACCCAGGCGCGGCTTTTGCTTTGTGCATCAACGGTGCGGCGCAACAGCAGGGTCTCGTCGACCGCAAACCCGGCCTCTTCCAGCCAGCCAGTCAGAGCAGCAGGCGCGTCAAACTCTGCGCTGATGTCAGCCTTGGCGCAGCCCTCCCGCACCACCACGGCGTCTGCCCGCGCACCCAGGGCCAGCTGCAGGGCGTCCACCAAAATGGATTTGCCCGCGCCCGTCTCTCCAGTCAGCACGCTGAAACCGCCAGCCAGGTCGAGTTCCAGCTCGCGTACGATGACAAAGTCGCGCAGGGTGATGCGTCTCAAGGCCATAGGTTCCCAGCCATCAGCTACCGCCCTCGTTCCAGTGGAGCTTTTTACGCAAGGTATCAAAGTAGCTCCATCCCTTGGGATGCAAAAACCGCACATGGTGCTGCGAGCGGCGCACGATGATGCGGTCGCCATGCAGAAGGCTGGCCAGCGACTGCATGTCAAAGTTGGCGCTGGCGTCGCGCCCGGCAACCAGTTCAATCGCTATCTCCGTCGCATCCGCCAGCACGATGGGCCGATTCGACAAAGTGTGCGGCGCAATCGGCACCAGCACCCAGCCTGGGATCGACGGGTGTAGCAGCGGCCCACCCGCCGACAACGAGTAAGCGGTCGAGCCGGTGGGCGACGCAATGATCAAACCATCAGCCCGCTGGTTGGACACAAAGTGCCCGTCCACCTCCACCCGCAGCTCCACCATGCCGGAGGTGGCACCGCGGTTGACCACCACGTCGTTCATGGCCAGCGCGTCAAACACACACTCGCCGCCCCGCATCACCTGCGCGTGCATAAGGCTGCGGTGGTCTTCCTCGTAATGGCCGGCCAGCATGGGTACCAGGGTTTCATGGTAGGCCACCAGCGGAATGTCGGTGATGAAGCCCAGGCGGCCCTGGTTGATGCCCACCAGCGGCACGCCGTATTGCGCCAGCTGGCGGCCGACACCCAGCATGGTGCCGTCGCCACCGACCACCAGCACCAGATCGCACTGCTGGCCAATGGCGGCCAAGCTCAGCGCCGGGTACCCGCCCAGGCCGGTGGCCTGCGCCGAATCGTGCTCCAGGACCACTTCACAGTGGTGCTTTTCCAGAAACGCGGCAATCTCCTGCAGCACGGCGCGTGAGGACGCCACTGCGCTGGGCGACACAGCAGCTGAATACTTGCCGACCACCGCCACCTGGCGAAACCGGTGGGGTTTGTGCGCGTCACGACGAGGGTCTCGCTGGATTTTCATTTTCAAATTACATCACTAAAATCGTGACGACATGCTTGATGAACGTGCCCGGTTGTTGCTTAAAGCGCTCGTGGAGCGATACATCGCCGATGGCACGCCTGTCGGTTCGCGCACCTTGTCACGCGCCTCGGGCCTGGAACTGTCACCGGCCACCATCCGCAATGTGATGAGTGACCTGGAAGAACTGGGCCTGATCGTCAGCCCTCACACCTCGGCAGGCCGCATTCCCACCGCACGCGGGTACCGCCTGTTTGTGGACACCATGCTCACTGCACAGCGCGAGCACCTGGCTCCGCAAACCCTGGTGGCCGACCAGCCCCAAAAAGTGATTGCCAGCGCCGCGCAACTGCTCTCCAGCCTGTCGCATTTTGTCGGCGTGGTGATAGCGCCGCGCCGGGCATCGGTATTTCGCCAGATCGAGTTTTTGCGTCTGTCGGAGCGGCGGTTTCTGGTCATCATCGTCTCGCCGGAAGGCGATGTGCAAAACCGTGTGATCTTTACCGAGAGCGACTTCACGCAGTCGCAATTGATAGAAGCCGCCAACTTTTTGAACGCCAACTACGCTGGCCTGGCCATCGAGCAAGTGCGCGAACGCTTGAAGGTTGAGGTCGAGCAATTGCGCGGCCAGATTGGCTTGCTGATGCAGGCTGCAGTGCAAGCGGGCAGCGACGCCATGAGCCAGGCTCAAGACGAAGTGGTGATTGCCGGCGAGCGCAACCTGCTCGCCGTGAGTGACTTTTCTAGCGACATGGGCCAGCTGCGCCGCGCATTCGATCTGTTCGAACAAAAAACACAGATCATGCGTCTGCTGGACATCTCCGACCAAGCCGAAGGCGTGCGCATTTTCATCGGCGGCGAAAGCCAGATCGTGCCGTTCGAGGAGTTGTCAGTGGTCAGCGCCCCGTATGAGGTCGACGGCCAGATCGTCGGCACCCTGGGCGTGATCGGACCCACCCGCATGCCGTACGACCGCATGATCCAGATCGTGGACATCACCTCCAAGCTGGTCAGCAACGCACTGAGCTATCAGAAGTAAAAGCGCCCGGCCTTCGCTTCTACAATCGCACCCTGGCCGGGACGTTAGCTCAGTTGGTTAGAGCAGAGGACTCATAATCCTTTGGTCGTAGGTTCAAGTCCTACACGTCCCACCATTTGCATCCATGCACGACACGTCAATCAAACAAAATTGCCTTTACCCGCGCAGAAACTTCCTCGATCAAGGGCGTAGGCACGGCTTCCTTGAATCTGGCTTTGCGCTGCCGCCAGTCCAGTGATTTCAACTGGTGACAATGCACGGCGCCTTGGGTATCAAGACCCAAACCCATCTAACTGACGACGAAGCCGTAGGTGCGTGCTGACATGGCGGCACCTTGAAAAATTGGACTTACCATAGCCAATCTGTGGCTAATGAACAGCTGGCCGCCTAGCATCAGAGCGAAATGCGGGCCTTTCATTTCGGAACCCATGGACGGATCAAATTCCAGGTGAATGATGTCGCCCCTTCAGCGACTCGTCGCACTGCTGCTGCATTCCCGGCACAGCATCCACGCCAGCCGGTTTAGCGCCGGCCAGGCATCAACGGGCCAGTCAGGCTGCCTCAAACCCTTGACGATGCCGTCCACGAGATGTGCGGCGTGCAGCAACTGGTTCAAGGTGCCTGCGCTCAAGCGCGGCAGAACCCGTTCAAACAGACGCTCCTTGTTGCCCCACACCCGCTGCTCGCGCAGGGCCAGCGGCAAGGGACGGCCGTCCAGCAGAGCGTCTTTGACGCGCTTCAAGGCGCGAATGTCTTCAGCCAATGTGTAGTGCGCCAGCACAGCAGCCTCGCCTTCAGCTTCCAGTCCATTGAGCATGCGCTGTACGCGGGCCATGTGGCCACCCAGCACGGCGTCCGACAGCTTGAACACGTCGTAGCGCGCCACATTGCCCACGGCGCTTTCGATCTGCGCCTGACTCAGCTCTCCGGCGGGGTGTAACAAGGCGAGTTTTTGGATTTCCTGGTGCGCGGCGAGCAGGTTGCCCTCTACCCGGTCGGCAAAAAATTGCAGGCTGCGCTGGCCTTCGTCGCCTGCGGCCACACGCTGATTTTGCGTGGCCAGGCGCTGGGCAATCCACTGCGGCAAGGCAGCTCGCTCGACCGGTGCCACGGCGATACAGGGGCCTGCAGACTCCAGGGCGGCAAACCAGCTGCTGGCCTGCGTAGCTTTGTCCAGTCGAGGCAGCAACACGAGGGTAAGCGTGCTGTCGTTGCCCTTGGCGGCTTGGGCCAGTTGCTGCAAAGCGGTGCTGCCGTCTTTGCCGGGCTTGCCCGAGGAAATGCGCACCTCCAGAATTTGTTTGTCGGCAAACAGGCTCAGCGAGCCGCCGGCCGCCAACACTGCGCCCCAGTCGAAGTGCGCACCGGCGACGCTGTGCACGCTGCGCTCGGTGTAGCCCTGGGCGCGGGCGGCGGCGCGG
Source organism: Comamonadaceae bacterium (assembly GCA_043753505.1). Lineage (GTDB taxonomy): Bacteria > Pseudomonadota > Gammaproteobacteria > Burkholderiales > Burkholderiaceae_C > JAAFIW01. Next base: position 20,427 of record JAYUXO010000214.1, on the reverse strand, counting down.
ATGGTGTCGGCCGCTTCCTGAATCAACAGCGGCTCGTCGCCGTGCAGGGTGTACAGGCTTTTAAGGCCACGCTGCAAATGGGCTGACAGTTGAGCCGGGGCGATCTGCATGGCCGTCTTTCTACAGCTTGATGGCCGACAACTGGCGCAGCACCTGCTGCACGATGTCGTTTTGCATGTCCTGGTATAGGCGGACTTCTTCTGCTTCTTTGGACAGGGCCGCTGATTCGCTGTAGCTGATGTCGCGCTGCTGCACGATTTCGGAGTCAGCAATCAGGTCTGCGCCTGACGTTGCGCGCACCCGAAAACGCAGGCGGCTGCGCAACTGAAATTCGCGCACCTGCCCGGCAGAACTCACGCCCACGACCACGCGCTCACGCGACTCGCTGATCACTTCCAGGTGTGCCTGGGTTCTGGCTCTTTGTGTGGGATCCAGCAGCACCACCAATTGACCGCTGTTGACCAAGGCGCGCAGCAATTGCAGGGCGGTAGCGCCGGGCGGTACGGTGGCCGACGACACCAGCAGGCTGTTGATGTTGAAGGTGGCACCGCCGCGCATCTTGAAACCGCAGCCCGACAGCGCGGTCACCAGCAAGGTGGTCATGAGTCGTCGCTGCATCACAGCACCACGTTGACCAGGCGACCCGGCACCACCACCACTTTTTTCGGTGGGGCACTGTCTGGCAACTGGGAAACAAACTTCAAATAATCGTCACAGGCCAGCGCCGCTGCCTCCATTTGCTCACGCGTGGCGGTGGCAGGCACACGCACCACACCGCGCAACTTGCCGTTGACTTGCAGCGCCAGCGTCAGCTCGTCTTGTTGCAGGGCAGCTTCGTCCACGTGCGGCCAGGGCGCGTCCAGCAGGTCGCCGTGCTGGTTTGCGTAGCCCAGGCCCTGCCACAGCGCGTGGGTGATATGCGGCGTGGCCGGGTACAGGCAGCGCAGCAAGATGCCGAAGCCTTCGCGCAGTGCCTGGCTGGCACCGTCTTCATTGAACGCCTTGAAACCTTCCAGCGCGTTGAGCAGCTTCATTGCACCGGAAATCACCGTGTTGTATTGCAGGCGGTGGTAGTCAAAGTCAATCTGCTTGAGCACCGAATGGATCTCGAAGCGAAATTTCTTACCTTCAATGTCAAATTTGCCGTCAGCCCTTGTAGATTCTGCTGAAGCAGCTATTGAATTAATAGCATTCAATTTCACGCCAAAGGCCCACACGCGCTTCAGGAAACGGCTGGAACCCTCGGCCCCGGCATCGCTCCAGGCGGCGCTCTGGTCGGGCGGACCGGCAAACATCACAAATGCCCGAGCCGTGTCCGCGCCGAATTTGCTGATGAACTCGCGCGGCTCGACCACGTTGTTTTTACTCTTGGACATTTTCTCAGTGCCGCCGTAGAGCACGGGCTGGCCGTTTTCTTTGGCCGTCATGCGGGTCGGTCGTCCCTTGTCGTCATGTTCAATCACCACCTCATCAGGGTAAAACCAGCGTTTGCCGCCGCCCGCTTCTTCACGGTAATAGCAGTCGTGCAGCAGCATGCCCTGGGTGAACAGGTTGGTGAAGGGCTCGTCGAATTTCACGAGCCCCATGTCCCTCATCACCTTGGTCCAAAACCGCGCATACAGCAGATGCAGCACCGCATGTTCAATGCCGCCGATGTACTGGTCCATCGGCATCCAGTAGTCGTTGCGCGCATCGACCATGGTGGGCGCGTCGGGGCAGGCGTAGCGCATGTAGTACCAGGCGCTGTCGACAAAGGTGTCCATGGTGTCGGTCTCGCGCCGGCCCGCTTGGCCGCAAATCGGGCACGGGGCGTTCAAGAATTCTTCGCAGGTGTTTAGCGGGTTGCCCGAACCGTCAGGCACCAGGTGCGGCGGCAGGATGACGGGAAGGTCTTTTTCTGGGACTGGCACCGCGCCATGCTCTGGGCAGTGAATGATGGGAATCGGTGTGCCCCAGTAGCGCTGGCGGCTGATGCCCCAGTCACGCAGGCGGAAGGTGGTCTTTTTCTCGCCGAGGTTTTTAGCGACCAGGTCATTTGCTACCGCTTCGACGCAGACTTTAAAGGACAGGCCGCTGTATTTGCCTGAATTGATCGAGATGCCGGATTGTTTGTCGGCATACCAGTCTTGCCAGGTGTCGGTGGAGAAGGTCAGGCCCTCGCATGCCGCCACGGGCTTGATCCCCAACCCGTACTTCTTTGCAAACGCGAAATCCCGTTCGTCATGCGCAGGCACGCCCATCACCGCGCCGTCGCCGTAGCTGATCAGCACGTAGTTGCCCACCCAAACCTCCACCGGCTCGCCGGTCAGCGGATGCGTCACGAACAGCCCTGTCGCCACACCTTCTTTTTCCTTGGTGGCCAGCTCGGCTTCCGTCGTGCCACCTTCCTTCAACGCTTCAATTTTGATAGCTAGCTCAACAAATTGCGCCTGGGCTACCACCGCAATCGGATGTTCGGGTGCTACCGCCACAAAGGTAACGCCCATGATGGTGTCGGCGCGGGTGGTGAAGACGTACATCCTGCCGTCCTGCACCAACTGACCTGCCGCATCGCGAATGTCGTGCGGAAACGCAAAACGCACGCCTTCGCTTTTGCCAATCCAGTTTTCCTGCATCACCCGTACCCGCTCGGGCCAGCCAGGGAGTTTCGTCAGGGTGTGATCAAGCAGCTCGTCGGCATATTGGGTGATGCGCAGGTAATAGCCGGGAATCTCGCGCTTTTCCACCGGGGCACCGCTACGCCAGCCGCAGCCGTCAATCACCTGTTCGTTGGCCAGTACGGTCTGGTCTACCGGGTCCCAGTTGACGATCTGGGTCTTGCGGTACGCAATGCCACGCTCCAACATTCTCAAAAACATCCACTGGTTCCAGCGGTAGTAGCTGGGGTCGCAGGTGGCCACCTCGCGGCTCCAGTCGAAGCTCAGGCCCAGGGGCTCGAACTGGGCTTTCATGTCGGCAATGTTGGCACGCGTCCATTGTTCGGGCGGCACTTTGTTGGCTATCGCAGCGTTCTCCGCAGGCATGCCGAATGCGTCCCAGCCCATAGGCATCAGCACGTTGTAGCCCTTCATGCGCAGCTGGCGGGCCATCATGTCGTTGATGGTGTAGTTGCGCACATGGCCCATGTGCAGCTTGCCGCTGGGGTAGGGCAGCATGGAGCAGGCGTAAAACTTGGGTTTGGGCTTGCCTTGCGCGTTCAGCGCGTGTTCGGTGACGCGGTAGGCCTGGGATGCGTTCCAGTGCGCTTGGGCCGCGATTTCTACCTCGGTGGGTGTGTATTTCTCTTGCATTCTTCTTTTAGGGTTTGGGCTCTGCCACAAAGCCAATGCGGTTCAGCCCGGCTTTTTGCGCCAGGCCCATCACCTCGACCACTCGGCCATAGGGCACGGCTTCGTCGGCGCGCAGTTGCACTTCGGTCTCCGCGCTTTGCTTGGCGGCCGCCTGAAAACGTGCGGCTAACTCCGGCGGCGTGACGGGTTTGTCCGCCAGGAAAATCTGGCCCGCTTTGTCAACCACCACGGTAACAAACTTGGGCACTTCGCCGGGCCTGGCGGCTTCGGTGTTGGGCAGATCGAGCTTGATGGAGCTGGTGAGCAGCGGTGCGGTGATGATGAGAATCACCACCAGCACCAGCATGACGTCGATGAACGGCGTCATGTTGATCTCGCTCATGGGCTGGGGGCCCTTGGTGCGCTCCAGTTTGCCGAACGACATATCAGTGTTCCTTCGGGGTGCCGGGTAGAGCGGCGGTGGGGGTGACGGTCGGGGTGGACGCAACCAGCAGCTCGCGCAGGTCACGTGCAAAGCCTTCCAAGTCCGCCTCAATGTGCCCAATCACGCGGCCCAACACGTTGTACGCCAGCACCGCAGGAATGGCGACTGCCAGGCCAGCAGCCGTCATCACCAGGGCCTCGCCCACCGGGCCCGAAATTTTGTCGATGCTGATTTGCCCGGCTGCCGCGATGCCCGTCAACGCATGAAAAATACCCCACACGGTACCCAGCAAGCCAACGAATGGCGCGGTAGAGCCCACGGTGGCCAGCAGCACCTGGCCCAGTTGCAGCTTGTGCAACACCGCGTGCAAAGCATCTCGCAGCACGCGCGTGAGCTGCTGCGCGCGGTCGCCTGCCGTGGCCAGCGTACCGGTTGTGCCCAGCTTGTCGGTAGCGGCAATCAAGGGCATCACCAGTGCTTCGCGGTCAAAGGCTTGCACCTCTATACGGGCCTGGGCCAGGTTGGCGGCCTGCCAGAAAGCGGCGGTGCTTTTGGCCACATCGCCACTGGCGCGGCGCAACAGCCAGCCTTTCCACAAGATGACCACCCAACTGGCCACCGACATCAGCAGCAACGCCACGCCGACGAAAGCGGTGACGGCATCACCCTGCTTGAGTAATTGCCAGACATTCATGTTTTTTGATTCCTTTTCTTAACTTTTACGACGGACACCAAGCCCAATGGCGAAATGACGTTGGCTGCTTCGCAGCCAGCCATGACACATGACCAACTGCCCAAATGCGGCGCAATCCCAGTCATTTGTCATCGCAGGCCCAGCACATCAAACATATCGAACAGCCCGCTCGTACGGCCTGCCAGAAACCGTGCCGCGCGCAGGCTGCCCTGGGCATAGATTTCGCGGCTGGATGACTTGTGAGTGACCTCTATGCGCTCGCCAGTTCCCGCAAACAGCACCGTGTGGTCGCCCACGATATCGCCACCGCGGATGGTGGAGAAACCAATCGTCGACGGGTCGCGCTCGCCAGTGACACCCTCGCGGGCGTAAACAGCACAGTCTTTCAGGTCGCGGCCAACGGCTTTGGCAATCACCTCACCCATTTTCAAGGCGGTACCCGAGGGCGCATCCACCTTGTGGCGGTGGTGGGCTTCAATGATCTCAATGTCGTACCCGTGTTGCAGCGCTCTGGCAGCCATCTCCAGCAGCTTGAGCGTGACGTTCACACCCACACTCATGTTGGGAGCCAACACGATGGCAGTGTCTTTCGCGGCGGCGGCAATTTCGGCTTTTTGCGCGTCGCTGAAACCGGTGGTGCCAATGACCAGGTTCACGCCCCGCGCACGGCAGGCTTGCACATGCGCCATCGTGCCCTCGGGGCGGGTGAAGTCGATGAGCACCTGCGTATTCGCCAAACCGGCGTTGATGTCTGTGGTCGCGATCACACCACTTGCGCGACCGGTAAAACCCGCTGCATCCTGTCCCAAGGCCGGGCTACCTGGAACATCCAGCGCACCCGCTAGCGTGCAATCAGGCGCGGCCAGCACCGCTTGAATCAACATCTGGCCCATGCGGCCACCGGCCCCCGCAATCGCAATGCGCAGATGGTTTTCGGAGTTGGAATCACTCATCAATTGATAGCTGCTTGAGCAGTATTTATAAGGGCTAAAGCCCTAAAACGCTTAAAAATCACGCCAGTGGTGGTCAAACCGCTCATTTGAGCGCCGGGGCTTCCAGCGGGGGATAACTGGCGGGTGCAGTGCCCGAAGCCGCTGCGCCAGTGGCGTCACGGCCTGCTGGGGTGGATGCTGGTGCCGAAGACTGTGGCCGCGCGCTGGCTTTGAGTTGATCCTCCGTTGCTTGCAGCACCGGCACCTTAGCCGACTTGCGGCGGGTGTCCAGCAAGGTCACAAAGTCGGCTTCGCTGAGCATTTCGTCGCCTTCAAAACGGGCCAATGCTTCGCCAGTAAAAAACACCGTCAGCTTGCGCGCCTGGGGTTCCACCCCTTCGCGGCGCAAGGTAAATACATATTCCCAGCGATCGGCATGAAACACGCTGGTTAGCAAAGGTGTGCCCAGCACCTGACGCACCTGCTCGCGGCTCATGCCGACCTTCAAGGCTTCAACCTGTTCTTTCGAGACAAAATTGCCCTGCACCACCTCCACGCGATAAGGCGTCAAAGCCCCCGCAAAGCCGGTGCTTACGCGATCCAGGCTACCGCAAGCAACCAGCGACAGCACTGCAACAAAGGGCACCACAAGGCGGGCGATGGAAGGGAAATGATGGGACATGGCAGGCTTTTTCATGCGTTGAAAGACGGGGCACGCGAAGCGACGGGTGACAATAAGCGCTGTTTTCATTGTACCGACGGGCTACGACGACCCGGTTGCCCCCACTGCACGCCATGACCAACATCGACGAACTTAAAAACACCGGACTGAAAGCGACGCTACCGCGCTTGAAAATTCTGGACGTGTTCCAAAAGGGCGAACAGCGGCACATGACGGCGGAAGACGTGTTCCGGGTCCTGTTGCTGGAGCGCTCCGACATTGGCCTTGCCACGGTTTACCGGGTGCTGCTGCAGTTCGAACAGGCTGGTATCTTGCTGCGCAGCCACTTTGAAAGCGGCAAAGCCGTTTTTGAGCTCAACGAAGGCCAGCACCACGACCACTTGGTGTGCCTGGACTGCGGGCGGGTGGAAGAGTTCTATGACGCGGAAATTGAAAACCGCCAGCACGCAGTGGCCAAAGAAAAAGGCTTTGAAATTGCCGACCACGCGCTGAGCCTGTACGCCCACTGCACCAAAACCGCCTGCCCCAACCGGCCTGCGGCGGTGGTGCGGGGTGTTAGAAATTAACCAAAACCAGTCTCAGCCCTTGTTCTGATTGCTCAAACAGCTATATATTCAATAGCAATCCCCGTCATTGCAGCGGTGACATCCGGCTGTCTGGCATCTCGATTTTCACTTCCAGCACATCCAGGTTGTCTTTCTGCTCAAGGTTGACTTTGATGTCTTCCGGATTGATCTTGATGTATTTGCTGATCACCGCCACCAGGTCGCGCTGCAGGGCTGGAAGGTAGTCCGGTGTGCCGGGGTGGCGGGGGTTTCGTTCGTGCGCCAGGATCAGCTGAAGCCGCTCTTTGGCCACATGGGCGGTTTTCTTTTTCTCGCCGAGAAAAAATGACAGAAAGCTCATGGTCGGTTGTCCTTCCTTGCCTTACTTGCTGGCACCACCGCCACCAAAAAGGCGCTTCAGAAAGCCCTGCTTGGGTGCGTCAATGAATCGCAGGGGTTTGTCTTCGCCCAGGAAGCGTGCCACCACATCTTTGTAGGCCTCGCTCACGTCGCTGTTTTCCATGTGCACGGCGGGCGTGCCCTGGTTGCTGGCCTGCAGCACGCTCTCGCTCTCGGGAATCACGCCGATCAGCTTGATGCGCAGGATGTCCTGAATGTCTTGCAGGCTGAGCATCTGCCCCTGGTCAACCCGTGCCGGGTTGTAGCGCGTGATCAGCAGGTGTTCTTTAATGGGTTCGCCGCCGTCAATGGCGCGCTTGGTCTTGCTGGACAGCATGCCCAAAATGCGGTCGGAGTCACGCACGCTGGAGACTTCCGGGTTGGTCACCACCAGGGCCTCGTCGGCAAAGTGCATGGCCAAGAGCGCGCCAGTTTCAATGCCAGCGGGCGAGTCGCACACGATGTATTCAAAGTCCATCGCCGCCAGGTCTTGCAGGACTTTCTCTACGCCCTCTTTGCTCAGCGCATCCTTGTCGCGGGTCTGCGAAGCGGCCAGGATGAACAGGTTGTCGCACTGCTTGTCCTTGATCAGGGCCTGGTTCAAATTGGCCTCGCCGTGAATCACGTTGATCAGGTCATACACCACGCGCCGCTCGCAACCCATGATGAGATCCAGGTTGCGCAGGCCCACATCAAAGTCAATCACGGCCGTTTTGTGACCCCGCAACGCCAGGCCGCTGGCAAAACTGGCACTGGTGGTGGTCTTGCCCACGCCGCCTTTGCCGGATGTGATGACGATGATTTTTGCCATAGGTTGGGGTTTCCTGTTCGGTGGATTCAGCTGGATTTTCTGGCCGCAAAGGTTTGAACGCAGAGGGCGAAAAGGTTACGCAAAGAACGCAAAAGTAGAGAAAAGAAAATTAATTGAATCGACTCTTACCGGTTTTCTTTTGCGACTTTTGCGAAACCTTTTCGCCCTTTGCGTTCAAAAATTGTTTTAGGTGCATTCACGAAGACAACCCCGCAAAAACCAATTTACCCTCGCTACCGCCTTCCAGCCGCACCTGCGTGGGCTTGCCCAGTACGTGGGCAGGCAGGGGCACTTCACTGGTGCGGTAGACGCCGGCAATCGACAGCAGCTCGGCTTGCAGGCTGAACGCAAAAATACGCGCGTCGGTGTTGCCCCGCGCGCCTGCAATGGCTTTGCCGCGCAGCGGGGCGTAAACGTGGATGTGGCCGTCTGCAATCACCTCGGCGCCGGGGTTGACCATGTGCAGCAGCACCAGGTCGCGGCCTTTGGCGTAGATCTGCTGGCCCGAGCGCAGCGGTTTGTCAATCACCAGCGCGCCGGGGTTAATGGGGGGCGCGGGTTTGGCCTCCAGCGGCAGCGACGCATCTTCAGGTTGCCGGGAAAGCGGGGGCACAGTTGGCTGCTGGAGTTCGCTGACCGGGGTTTCTTTAGCGGGCCGGGCCAGCAGCGCGTCGGGCGCGGGCGCCAACCCCGCGGCGGCAGCAGCAGCCATCTGCTCGGGGCTGCCGCCGCGCACCGCCAGCGGCAGCACGCGGTAGGGTTTGAGCAAGGCTGCGAGCGCTACAAAATCAATCGCTGTTTGAGCCGTCACCACCTGGGTCAGGTCGATCAATAGCAGGTCGTTGTCGAAAAAATCGGGAATGTCGCCAAATCGCTGCGCGAGCGCCACTGCCAGCTGCGCCAGATCAGGCGACTTCAGGAGCAGGGCCACCAGCGGTAAGTTGGCGCTTTTGATTTCGAAGTTGGCGTTCACGGTGTGGGCTGCTGCGGGCAGGTATTGGGTAATGGGCTGCTATGCGCCCGCTGCTGCAAGGTATGCAGTGGCACCTGTGGCCCCGCAACGATTGCGGGCTTCTGTTGTGCGCAGAAATTTTAGCAGCCGCCTGCCACACAGTTCTGCCGTGTGGTGCTGCCCGCTACGAACTCACCCGCCCGACAACCCCAGCGGGGCTTCGATCACCTTGAGCTCCTTGCGCGTCATCTGCACCGCGCCAAAAATGGTGCTGAAGGCCACGTCTTTTGCATCGCTGCCAGTCCCGATTCGCACCAGGTGCTGCGGCGGGGCCATGCGCGTGGCGTCAAACAGCACCCAGCGTCCGCCCAGCCAGGCCTCGAAAATCGCATGAAAGTCTTGCGGTGGGTCGTCAAACCACACATAGCCGACCACCAGGCGCGCCGGTATGTTCAGCGCGCGGCACAAGGTAATACCCAGGTGTGCAAAGTCCCGGCACACCCCGGCGCGCTGCACAAACACATGTTGCGCGGTCGTCGTCGACTCGGTGCTGCCGGGCAGGTAGGTGATGGAGTCGGCTATCCAGTCGACCACTGCGCGCACCCGCGATAGCCCGGGTGGCAAGTCCCCAAACAACTGGGTAGCGGCGCGCCACATCACGTCCGACTCGCAGTAACGTGAGGGCAGCAGGTATTTCAACACCGCATCAGGCACCTGGCTGACCGGCACTTCGGGCAAGTTGTCAGGTACCGGCTGGACAGGAATCTGTACGGTGGCGCGGTACGACAGCACCAGTTCGCCCTCGGGCACGTCGATGCGGATGAACCGGTTGCCGCTGGCCTCGTCAACAAACCGGTGGCTGACGACGCCCGACGAAATGGCCAGGCGCTCGCTGAGTACTTGGTGGCCCGAACAATGTGCTGCTTCGATGTTGAAACAAAGGTGCGAAGGCGACAGAACGTTGTAGCTCAAGTCCAGCTCGACTTGCGATTCACAAGCGGCGGGCGTGGCAAATTGCGGCGGCATGACTGGAAACTCCTGGTTGGTTGTGTTTGTTCTTACGGTACGGTGGAGCCAACACAGCCTGAACCCACCGCCGCAGATGCTAAGAATGGGCCAGGCGCGAAGGCGTCAGTCCATCGCCCACCGGCTTGTCAGACAGCGCCGACAGAATCGACAAACCGACACCAAGAAGTTAATCAATCGTTTGATTTACGTGTTGTAATCCGGCCCGTGAAAAACAGAGTTATGCCCGATTCTCCAGCCTTGTCGGCTTCGCAAGAACTTTCTGCAAGCGGCACTCTGGCCCGCGAACGTCTGTTGCTGGCCGCGCTGGCGCTGTTTGCGCAAAAGGGATTTGCCAACGCCTCCATCCGCGAAATTGCGCAGGCAGCGGGAGCCAATGTGGCGGCCATCAGTTATTACTTTGGCGACAAGGCTGGGCTGTACCGGGCGGCTTTTACTGAACCCCTGGGAAGCGCAACCGACGACATTCCCCTGTATGACCAGCCCCACTTCAGTTTGCGCGAATCGTTAGACGGATTTTTTACGGGCTTTTTGAGGCCGATGAAGCAGGGCGAACTGGTGCAGCAGTGCATGCGCCTGCACTACCGCGAAATGCTGGAGCCCAGCGGCCTGTGGCGCCATGAGGTGGAAAACGGCATCAAGCCGGCGCAGCTGGCGCTGGCCCATGTGCTGCGCCGCCACTTGAATCCTGATGCACCGGGCGACTCGCTGGACGACGAGATTCATCGCCTGGCCTTCGCGATCTCGGCCCTGGCCTTGCAGATGTTTATGTGCCGTGAGGTGGTGGATGTGATTGCGCCGCAGCTGGTCTCCACTCCCGAGGCAATTGATGTGACAGCCAGCCGTCTGGCCGACTTTGCGGTAGCCATGGTGGCTGCAGAGCAAGTCAGGCGCGCTCAAGCAGCTATTAACTTTGTAGCGATTGATCAGAAAGAAACCCCATGAAAAATACGGTGATGGCCCTTGGGATGGCTTTCGGCCTTGTGTTCACACTGGCCGGTTGCGCCACGTTGCAAACACCCCTGCAAGGCTCGCCCGCCACGCTGGCCCCCACGCCGCCTGCCGCCTGGCAAAGCCCGCTGCCGCACAACGGCAAAGTCAGTGATCTGGCGCAGTGGTGGCGCGGTCTGAACGACCCGCTGCTGGTGCAGTTGATCGAAGCCGCCCAGCAAACCAGCGGTGCCCTCGCCGACGCGCAGGCTCGCATCGCCCAGGCCCGCGCCACCCGCGTGGGCGCCGGTGCCGCGCTCGGCCCCACGCTGGACGGTTCGGCCAGCGCCAGCCGGGGCGTGGTCCAACCCAGTGCTGGGCCATCCGGCGGGCCGGCCACCAGCGTCAGCCTGGGTGGGCAGGCAAGCTGGGAAGTGGACTTGTTTAGCGGCAACCGGGCCACCGCAACGGCGGCTCAGGCCCGCCTGGACAGCGCCCAGGCTGCCTGGCACGAAGCCCGCGTGTCGATTGCCGCCGAAGCTGCCGGGCAATACCTGAGCCAGCGCAACTGCGAGGCGCAACTGCGGGTGACGCAGGCCGATGCGGCATCGCGCGCCGAGTCGGCCCAGTTGGCGGAACTGACTGCCAAGGCCGGGTTCACTGCCCCCGCCACGGCCGACCTGGCCCGCGCCAGCGCCGCCGACGGAGCCGCCCGCGTGACCGAGCAGCGCACCCAGTGCCAGCGCGATGTGTTGGCCCTTTCGGCGCTGATTGCAGTGCCCGTAACCGAAATTCAGGCCGTTTTGAAGCAAAAACCGCCTCCCGCCCTTGCGGATACTGCTCAAGCAGCTCTGTTTTCCATAGCAATTTTGCCAGCCGACGTGGTGGCCCAACGCCCCGACGTGTACCAGGCTGAACGCGAAGTGCTGGCCGCCAGCGCCGAAGTGACCGCCAGCGACGCGCAGCGCCTGCCACGCCTGAGCTTGAACGGCTCGATTGGCGCGGCCCGGGTGGTGGGCAGCGGCGTGAGCAGCGACGGCACCACCTGGTCGATTGGCCCGATTGCCCTCAGCCTGCCGCTGTTTGACGGTGGCCGCCGCACTGCCAACCTGCAAGCCGCTCAAGCGCGCTACGAGGCGGCGGTGGTGAATTACCGCAGCAAAGCCCGCCAAGCAGTGGCCGAGGTGGAAATTGCCTTGCTCAACCTGCAAAGTACAGCTTCCCGCCAGGGCGACGCGCAAAACGCTGCCACCGGCTACCGGGCTTCGTTCAATGCGGCCCAGGCCCGCTACAAGGCGGGGCTGGGCAGTCTGCTCGAGCTGGAAGACGCGCGGCGCACGTTGCTGGCCGCGGAGACCGGCCTGGTCAGCTTGCAGCGTGAGCGCATGGCGGCGGGGATTGCGCTGTACCGGGCGGCGGGGGGTGGCTGGGATGTGAATGCGAATGCGGTGACGCAGTTGGCGAATGATTCAGTAGCCGCTACGCAGATGGCAAAGCCATGAAGCCGTTGTCCCGGTTTTTCTCCCTGTCCCCCGGGGGTGTGGGCTGGGGTGAGGTCGGCTGCGTCGCGCAACCGTTGCCCCGCCCTCACCAAGCAATGGGGGTCAGGGCCCCATTTCCGTAACAACACCCCGCGCGCCGAACCAGACCGTGTCCTGAATGGGGATCTGACCCCCATTGCCTGACGCGCCGCCACCGTTCAAAACCCAACCTACTTTTGACGCTTCGAAAGAACCTCATGCAACGCAAGTCACGCACTACATTTTTCATAGCTGCTTCAGCCGCATTCGTCGGGGCTGTAGGCCTTTTTGCCTCTCAAACCCAGGCGCAGGATGCCAAAAACCCTGCTGCACCTGCCTCGGCCCCCAAAGCCGCGCTCACGGTGTCGGCGGTGCAGCCGCAAACCAGCGCTTTGGGCCTGCAAATCGGTGCCAACGGCAACCTGGCGGCCTGGCAGGAGGCCGTGATCGGGGCGGAGGTCAACGGCCTGAAATTGACCGAGGTACGCGTGAATGTGGGCGACGAGGTGAAAAAAGGCCAAGTGCTCGCCACGTTCAGCAGCGACACCGCCCGCGCTGAAATTTTGCAAGCCCAGGCGCAACTGGCCGAGGCCCAGGCCACTGTGGCCGAAGCCACCGGGAACGCTGCGCGCGCCCGCAGCTTGCAGGACACGGGGGCCATCAGCGCCCAGCAGATTGCGCAGTACGTTACTGCCGAGGCCACGGCCAAAGCCCGAGTGGAAGCAGCGCGCGCCAGCGTGGCGGTGGTGCAGGTGCGGCTGAAGAACGCCCAGCTGCTGGCACCCGACAGCGGCGTGATCTCGGCCCGCAGCGCCACCGTGGGCTCGGTGGTGGGCGCGGGCACCGAGCTGTTTCGCCTGATTGCCAAAAGCCGCCTGGAGTGGCGCGCTGAAGTGACCAGCGCCGAGGTGGCGCGCATCAAGCCCGGTACAGCGGTGACCGTAACCGCCGCCAGCGGCACCCCGGTGCAGGGTCGGGTGCGCATGGTGGCACCCACGGTGGACGCGCAAACCCGCAATGCCCTGGTGTACGTCGATGTGCCACAGCATCCCGACCTGAAGGCTGGTATGTATGCCAAAGGCGTATTCGCCCTGGGCAACAGCCCGGCGCTGACCCTGCCACAGCAGGCCCTGGTGCTGCGCGACGGCTTCACCTACGCCCTGCGCATCAACGAGGCCAGCAAGGTGCAACAAGTCAAATTGCAAACGGGCCGGCGTGTGGGTGATTCGGTGGAAATTTTGCAGGGTGCCAAAGCGGGTGAGCGCTTTGTGGGGAGTGGGGCGGCGTTTTTGGCGGATGGGGATACGGTGCGGGTGGTGACTGCGGCTGGTACGGCGAGTGCCGCAAAGCAGCCGTGAAGTACCGCAAACGAATATTGATCGGGTTCCGTTCCTTTTCGAAAATGAGTACCTGCACATCTTTGCCGCAAGCGGGTTTTACACCCTCGCCCCTGTGGGGAGAGGGCTGGTGTGAGGGGCTGCGCGGTACCGACCAAGTACAACGCCATCGCCCTGAACCCTGCCCTCTCCCGCGAGCGGGAGAGGGAGCTCCCGCGAGCGGGAGAGGGAGCCGGAATTTCAGGCAAGAAAGCATTCCAGCCCAAGCAGATGCTGCTCAAGCAGCTCCTTAATTCATAGCATTTCATAGCATTTAACTGAAACACCCACCATGAACGTATCCGCCTGGTGCATCCGCAACCCCATCGCCTCAATCATGTTTTTTGTCATGCTGTGCTTTGCAGGCCTGCTCAGCTACAGCAGCATGAAGGTTCAGAATTTTCCGGATCTGGATGTGCCCAACATCGTTATCTCGGCCAGCCTGCCCGGTGGCTCACCCGCGCAGCTGGAAACCGAGGTGGCACGCAAGATTGAAAACAGCCTTGCGTCGATTCAGGGCCTGAAAAACATCTACACCAAGGTGCAGGACGGCTCGGTAAACATCACCGCTGAGTTCCGCCTGGAAAAGCCCATGCAGGAGGCGCTTGATGAGGTGCGCTCTGCCGTGCAACAGGTGCGCGCTGATTTGCCCGCCGACGTGCGCGACCCGGTGGTCAACAAAACCAATATTGCGGGCGGCGCGGTGCTGGCCTACGCCATCCGCAGCAACCGGCTGGACGACGAGGCCATGAGCTGGTTTGTCGACGACACCATCACCAAACGCCTGCTGTCAGTGCCCGGCGTGGGCAGCGTGAGCCGTGTGGGCGGCGTGAGCCGCGAGGTGCGCATCAGCCTGAACACCGCCCGGATCCAGGCGCTGGGCATCAGCGCTGCCGACGTGTCGCGCCAGCTGCGCCAGATTCAGCTGGACTCAGCCGGTGGCCGCGCCGAACTGGGCAGCAGCGAACAGCCGGTGCGGGCCATTGCCACAGTGAAATCGGCGCAGGAGCTGGGTGCCATCGAGTTGTTGATCGGTGGCAATGCGGGCGCGAGCCGCAAACTGCGCCTGGACCAGATTGCCGATGTGCAGGACACCATTGCCCAGCCCCGCTCGGCCGCCCTGCTCAACGGCGTGCCGGTGGTGGGCTTTGAGGTGGCGCGCAGCAAGGGTGCCAGCGAAGTGGAGGCCGGTCGTGGCGTGCGCGCCGCGCTGGCGGAGCTGAAAGTCCAGCGGCCTGACCTGGAAATCACCGAGGCGTTTGACTTTGTCACCCCGGTGGAAGAAGACTATGAAGCGTCGTTAATCCTGCTGGCCGAGGGCGCGGCCCTGGCGGTGCTGGTGGTGTTTTTGTTTCTGCGCGACTGGCGGGCCACATTTGTTTCGGCAGTGGCGCTGCCGTTGTCGGTCATTCCTGCCTTCATTGGCATGAACTACCTGGGTTTTTCCATCAACGTGGTGACCCTGCTGGCCTTAAGCCTGGTGATCGGCATTCTGGTGGACGACGCGATTGTGGAAGTGGAAAATATCGTTCGCCACCTGCGCATGGGTAAAACGCCCTACCAGGCCGCCATGGAAGCGGCTGACGAGATTGGCGTGGCGGTGATTGCCATCACGTTCACCCTGATTGCGGTGTTTTTACCCACCGCTTTCATGAGCGGCATCCCCGGCAAGTTCTTCAAGCAATTTGGCTGGACCGCTGCGCTGGCGGTGTTTGCCTCCCTGCTGGTGGCCCGCATGCTCACCCCCATGATGGCCGCCTACATCCTCAAACCCGAAACCAAGCAAGAAGCCCCGAAAGACGGCGCGGTGATGCGCTGGTACTTGCGCGCCAGCCGCTGGTGCTTGGCACATCGGTTGGTCACGGTGCTGGCGGCCGGCGCATTTTTTATCGGCTCCATTGCGCTGATACCGCTGCTGCCCAAGGGCTTCATTCCGGCTGACGACAACTCGCAAACCCAAGTGAATCTGGAGCTGGCTCCCGGCACCAAACTCAGTGAAACCCTGGCCATGGCCGAGGCCGCGCGCCAGGCCATCAGCAAGCTGGAGCACATCAAATCGGTCTACACCACCATTGGCGGCGGCTCGGCCGGCAGCGATCCGTTTGCGCCCGGAGCCGCCGCCGAATCGCGCAACGCCACGCTCACCGTGCTCATGACCGAGCGCGGCACACGCCCGCGCAAGCAGGGCATTGAAAACAACATCCGCAAGGCGCTGGAAGCCCTGCCCGGCGTGCGCAGCAAGGTGGGCTTGGGCGGGTCAGGCGAAAAATATATGCTGGTTCTCACTGGCGAAGACCCGCTGGCCCTGGGCCAAGCCGCCTCTGCGCTGGAAAAAGACCTGCGCACCATCCCCGGCCTGGGCTCGGTGGCCTCCAGCGCGTCCCTGGTTCGCCCGGAGCTGACGGTGCGGCCCGACTTTGCGCGCATGGCTGACCTAGGGGTGACCAGCGCATCGATTGGCGAAACCCTGCGCATTGCCACCGTGGGCGACTACGACACCTCGCTGCCCAAGCTGAACCTGTCGCAGCGGCAAATCCCTATTGTGGTGCGCCTGGCGGACGATGCGCGCAACGACCTGCAAGCCATTGAGCGGCTGATGGTGCCTGGAGCGAAAGGCCCCGTGATGCTGGGCCAGGTGGCCACCGTGGAGCTGGCCGGCGGCCCGGCGGTGATCGACCGCTTCAACCGCTCTCGCAATGTGCAGTTTGACGTGGAGCTGTCTGGCCAGCCGCTGGGCGACGTGGTCACGGCGGTGCAGAAGCTGCCTGCCATCGTGAACCTGCCCGCCGGGGTCAAGCAGGTGACGATTGGCGATGCGGAAGCCCAGGCCGAGCTGTTTGCCAGCTTCGGGCTGGCCATGCTCACCGGCGTGCTGTGCATCTACATCGTGCTGGTGCTGCTGTTCAAGGACTTCCTGCAGCCCATGACGATTCTGGCCGCCCTGCCGCTGGCCTTGGGGGGCGCGTTTGTGGGCCTGTTGCTGACCGACAAGAGCTTTTCAATGCCCTCGCTGATTGGTCTCATCATGCTGATGGGCATTGCCACGAAAAACTCCATCCTGCTGGTGGAGTACGCCATCGAAGCCCGCGCGGGTCGACCCGCCACCGAAACGCAAGCCGCCGTAGCGCCCATGAGCCGCATCGACGCCCTGCTGGACGCCTGCCACAAACGCGCCCGCCCCATCGTCATGACCACCATCGCCATGGGTGCCGGCATGGTGCCGCTGGCTCTCGAGTGGGGCAGCGCCGACGGCAGCTTCCGCGCCCCGATGGCGGTGGCCGTGATTGGCGGTTTGATCACCTCCACCGTGCTCAGCCTGCTGGTGATTCCCACCGTCTACACCCTGGTCGACGATGCAGAGCATGGGCTGGGCTGGCTGTGGCGCAAAGTGACGGGGCGCAAAGCGGGCGCTGTTGCCCCGATTCCAGCGCTTCAAAAATAATCACGTAAACCGCAGTTGGACGCGCCCGAGGGGGCTGGCGGAAGGTGGGCTGGCAGGGGTGAGGGTCTTTGCGTCGCAAAGGTTTTGGCGTTGCGCCCCAATTGCATCAGCAGCTATTTTTTTAATAGCCATTCCAACCACCGCTCCACCACCGCAGTGCTGCGCCTTCCATCTCCACCGCCAGCGCGTCGGGTAGCGCCAGCCGCAGCGCCTGGCTTTCGGCGTGACTGGACACCTCGTAGCGCGGAAAAATCGGCGAGGCGTCCAGGTCGTGCTGAATGAATTCCCGCGCCACCACCAAGTCGCCCACACGCACATGGGTGTGCGGCTTGCCATCACCGGCGTACAGCCCACCGGCCACGCCGGTGAACAGCATTTGCTGCACGCCAAAGCGCTCGATCAGCACAGTGGCGGTGGTGGCTGCGGCTACTTTGCCGACGCGGCACAGCACCGCCACCACTTCTCGTCCGTGCAGATGACCCACCCAGAAGTCACGTCCGGCGACCCGGGTTTTCTGCGCGTCTGGCAGCAACTGCAGCACGACCGACAACTCGTCGTGCAGAGCGCTGGTAATGGCGGTCCGCCTCATGACACCCAATCGATGATGGGACCGGAAGCCGACACCAGCGACCGGTCTGCAAAGCGCGAGCCCTCGTGGCTTTTGCGGCTGAAGCCGATGGCAAATCCAGCGACGTCCAGACGGCACGCTTCTTCAAGCGCCGTCATGAGCTTGTCGCGGCTGGGCGCGCCTTTGATGCGGCCCAGGGCTTCAAACAGCACGCGTGCCGTCAAATAGCCCTCCATGCCGGTATAGCCCAGCGGCAGCCGGGTCTGCTCCATCTGGGCGCGGTCGTCGCGCACCCGCCCCATGGCACCTTTGCGCGGGTTGGGCATGACCTGGGTCATCAGCAAGCCCTGCGCCACCGGTGCGCCCACGTCTTTCACCAGGGCCAGCGCACCGACCACCCACAGGGTGTAAACATTGGCGAACTGGTTCTCGGTGCGCACCGTTTTCAGCAGCATGCCGGCGGCTTTGGGCGCGCCAATCAACAGCACACCTTTGGCCTGGCGCAGCGCCACTGGTGCCAGCGTGGGTTCGGCTGGCAAACCGCTGGTGCGGTCGAATTTGATGGCTGATACGGTGATGGTGGGGCCTTTGGCGGCCACTTGGCCCCTTGAACGAGGCCAATGCACCCGCGCCAAAGACGCCCGGCAAACCCGCCACGCCCATCCAGGCCGACGCCACGGGGCGGTGGCACCCCAACTCCGGCAGGCGTGGCCGTGACCTCGGTGCGAAAGCGCTCTGCAAGGTTTTCGTCTGCCAGAAAACGGGCTGCCCAAACGATCATTCCCGAGGTGCAGGATATGGCGGTGGGTTGAATGCCACGCCGCTGCGCTGCATCCAAAAACCCGCACCAAATCCGTTGCCGCCTGGCAATCCCCCAGCGCAAAGGCCACTGGACTGCGTTACGTTGTTGGCATGAGATGCCTTTCTTGGTGGAACCTGGAAATCGCAGTTTCCAGGTTAAAGACCTCTGGACACCTGAACGGTGGCTCTCGTGAGACTATTGCTGCAATGCAGCATATTCCAGGCAGCAGGCGTGAACTATTGACACTCGACAGATATGCCATGTTTGCTATATTTATGATAGCTGTCTGGGCCTTTTGCACAAGGGTTTAATGTGAATATGATGCCTGGCTGAACCGTGGAGATGCGGCACAGATACCCTCCAAATGCTGTACACAATGTCACATTCGAATTAGTCTTTGGTATTCACATAAATCTACGAATCGACATGGCCGTGATGACAATGGAAGAGTTGCTGAGCCGACGGCTGCATGTGGTCACGCGAACCGAGCGTGGACTGGCTGTGGTGCGGCGTGATCCGCGGGCGCTGCCCCGGCGCTTGCGGCTGTTGCTGCTGTCGATTGACGGCGGTCAAACCGTACAGGTCTATGAGCAGACGCTGCAAGGTTTCGGTGATGTGCCGGCGCTGTTGACAGAACTGCTCAGCCTGGGCTTGGTGCAATTGCAAGCGCCTCACGAGGCACGGGCAAACGCGACCCCCGACTCGCAATCTGCGCTGGACTTGCTGCTGGAAGACTCCGATTTCAACTCCCAGATCGTCACCGAAATGCTGTACGGCACCACCACGCCGGGCAGCTTTGAAGAGATGCTGCGCGTATCGCAACAAACCACACCGAACCTGATCGCCACGCTGGCAGCACCGCCTGCGCCCGCGCCGGTCAGTGAGCAAGTTCAGGAAACCCAGATGGCCAGCCTGTTCGCCCTGCTGGAGGCTACCCGGGGCGAGCGTCTGATGCTGAAAAACCAGCTGACCAAAATGCACAAGTTGAAAAAAGCAGGGTCACGCTTGCTGAAAGAAAACAAGCGGCTGGAGCGGCTGGTGCTGACGCTGTTTCTCTTTTGCATGAGTCTGGTGGTCATGCTGCTGTGGGCGCTGCTGCGGCGGTAGTATTTACCGACTCGAATTCGGGGTTAGGACGCAGAAATCCCGGAAGCTACGCAGAATTTCGCAGACGGATTCAGTTGCGGTTTGAATCAGTGGTGATCTGGCCATTTATCTGACGTCATTTCAAGCCAATTTGAAACGTTTTCGGTCTGCGGCTTTTTTAAAACCTGCTCAAGCAGCTATCAATTCGGGAGTGGCCCACATTGGGTCTGGATCCTTATTTGGGATTACTTCTGCGCCTTCTGCGTAACTTCTGCGATTTCTGCGTCCGGCAGTTTGGCTTACTCGATGGCCTTGCCCATAAAGCTATTCAATCGCTTTTCCCATGTCTTCAACTACCTTTTTCGCATCGCCAAACACCATCATGGTTTTGTCTAGGTAAAACAGCTCGTTATCAAGCCCAGCATAACCCGCTGCCATACTACGTTTATTTACAATAATGGTTTTGGCTTTATATGCCTCTAAAATCGGCATACCGTAAATGGCGCTACCAGGTTTTTTGGCGGCAGGGTTCACTACATCGTTAGCACCGATGACAAAAACCACATCGGTCTGCCCAAATTCATTGTTCACGTCTTCCATCTCCACCACTTGCTCGTAAGGTACATCTGCTTCCGCAAGCAGCACGTTCATGTGCCCTGGCATCCTCCCCGCGACTGGGTGGATGGCGTATTTTACATTCACACCTTTGGCAATTAATTTGGTCGTTAACTCTTGCAAAGCATGCTGCGCGCGCGAAACCGCTAGGCCGTAACCAGGCACAATAATCACTGTATCGGCGTTGCCCATTAAAAACGCCACATCATCTGCCGAGCCTGATTTAACGGCTTTTTGCGTGCCATCGCCACCATCTGCCGTATTGGCTTCTGCGCCAAATCCGCCCAGCATCACAGCGATAATGGAGCGGTTCATGGCCTTACACATAATGTA
>JAYUXO010000213.1:0-4066 GCA_043753505.1 Comamonadaceae bacterium | reverse complement strand
ACGATTTGTTGTTTGGTGCGGACGGCAAGCTGTATGTCACCACGCAAGGCAGTGTCGCCGACATGGTCGGCGGTATCAGCTACAAGTTTGACAGTGAGGTGCTGCGCTACAACCTGGCAACGGGCACAGGTGAGGTTTTTGCTCCCATGCCCAAAGTCAGCACAGGCGGTGGCGGTTACGTCAGCTTGCTGGGGCTGATATTTGGCCCGGATGGTCTGCTCTACACGAGCGATTACGCCGGCGGTATCCGCAGCTACGACACCACCACCAAGGCCTTGAGGCAGACCATTGACACCGGCAAGGTATTTGGCGGCACGGTGGCTACCAATGTGGGTGCACTGGCGTTTGGCACTGACGGCAGCCTGTATGCGCCGGTGTTCAACGCAAACTCGACCGGCGTGCTGGCCAACGGAGTGATCAGGTGCGCGGTCGTAACCGCCAGCTGCGCGCTGCTGGCCACCACGACAACCAATTTGGTACGTCCTATCGGCATTGCGAACGCGCGGTGATAGAGCCGGTCACTGCGAAATCTGCACCTCTTTGAAGTTCGCATCGGCTTTGATCTGCACGTCGGTGCAGGGCATGTCGAATGCGAAATATCAACTGTGCAATGGTTTACGTGCCAGCAGCACCACCTCATTGGTCAGCAGTAAATCAGGGGAGTAGCGGTAAGCCAGCTCACGCGGAATGTCGTAGCCCTGAACCTGGTTGCGCACTTCTTTTTCAATGACAAAGCCTGCATCTCGCAGCAAATCAATCAGCTCCTGCGCGCACAGCTTGTTCAGCTCCAGATAGCTCTGGTTTAAAAAATTGCGAATCGTGTCGGCATCGCGCACGCGGGCCATCACGTCCTTCTGGTCTTCATTGAAGTCCAGCGGGTGGGCGGCAATCAGGGTCCACATCTGCGCGTCGCTGTGTAGCAGGTGCGCCCAGGGTTGATCGGTAAATCGTTGCAGGTGCGAGCCAAACGGCGAAAAGTACAACGGCTCAATCTGCGCAAAAAAAAGCCCGCCGGGCTTGAGCGTGGCGTACAGGTCAGCAATCACGTCTTTCAGCACGGGGCGCACCACATGCTCAAACGTGGACCAACTGATGATGGCATCCGCCTGCAGCGTGGCGGCCAAAGGCGTGCCTGCAGCAATGGTTTTAAAAGAAAGGTTGGCGGGCAATGCTTCCAGGCCAAGTTGTGCTGCGGCCATGCCGGGCAGGTGCTGATAGGCCTCGTACAAGTCCACGCCCAGCAGGCGGGCAGGCTTGTGGTTCAGGGCCAGCGACAGGTCGGTGATGCCGTCACCACAACCGAAGTCAAGAATGGTGGCGGTTTCAAACTCCAAACCGGCATCACGCAGCCAGTCACCCACCACGCCACCAGCAAAACAGTAATGCGAACGGAACCAGTCGTCGGTGATGCGTGCTTCATTCCACATGGGTTGATACTTCTTTGAGGTGTTGGGGAAGTGATCTTAGGTGGTGCCAGCCGTGGCTTTGGCACCGCGAAGGTTTTTTCGCCGTTCTCGCGGCGGGGTTTGCGGCGGTGAAATTTTGGCGCTCAAAACACCGCGTCATCGGCGCTCAAGCCCATGCAATCCAGTGATTTGGGACAGCTGCGCCCAATGAGCACTCGCCTTAAATCAAATTGCAAACCCCTGTTGATTTGTAAACGTTCACCAGGATGGTCAACGCGGCAATGGATCACAAAAACGCCATCTGTGAGTCAGCCCGGCGTTACGCTATAGTAAACCCGTTACGCATTAGTAAACTACAAACGCATGTCCGCATGCCTGGAGAACGCCATGCCCAAGCCTGTCATCAGCGCTCAAACCCTGTCTGATTTGCCCGCCCCAGCGCCCATTGCCCAGCTGCACCACTACGCCTACCGCGCGCGCGACGCCGAGGAAACGCGGCACTTTTATGAAGACATTCTGGGCTTGCCGCTGTACCACATCATCCAGAGCGACCATGTGCCCAGCACTGGCGAGTACTGCCCCTACACCCACTTTTTCTTCCGCCTTCAAGACGGCTCGTTCATTGCGTTTTTTGACCTGGGTGACGACGAAGCCGCGCTGCCCTCACCCAACACGCCGCTGTGGGTTAACCACATCTCGTTTCGCGTGGATAGCGTGCAGGCATTGCTGGACATGAAAGCGCGGCTGGAGGCCGGTGGCTTTGAGGTGTTGGGCGTGACCGACCACCACATCTTCAACAGCATCTATGTGTTTGACCCCAACGGCATTCGCCTGGAGCTGACTGCGCAACTGGCCGACGAATTCCAGATGTTGCAGGAAAGCAAAACCGCGCATGCCCGACTGAACGAGTGGACGGCGCGCAAGCAGCAATGGCGGGCCGACCGTGCCGCCGGCAAGGCTGCGCAGGCGCTGAAGCCGCAGCAAAACGACCGGCCTGAGGTGCATGCTTGATGTGGAATCTGGGCGTTTGGCTCCTTCCCCCGCTGGGGGAAGGAGCAAATGCAGCTGTCTTGCGTCAGTTGGTCACTACTATTTTTATAGCTGCTTGAGCAATATCAACAAGGGCTAGAGGCCCAAAACGCATAAAAACCGCCCGCTGGAGCTTCCTGATGTCCGTTCAAGCCTTTACCGCCCCCACCTTCACCAACAACTACCAATTCAGCGCTGGCACCGGCTATCAGCTGCCCGAATACCCGTTCGTCGAGCCACCCGAAATCCAGTCGGGCCAGGTCGCCCAGCATCCCATCGTCATCGTGGGCGGCGGCATCACCGGCCTGACCTTGGCCTGTTCTTTGGCCCGCTTGGGAATTGCAGCGGTGCTGCTGGACGAAGACAACACCGTGGGCGTCAAAGGTGCATCGTCGCGCGGCATTTGTTACACGCAAAAATCGCTGGAAATCTTCCACCGGTTGGGCATTTACGAGCGCATTGCGGCCAAGGGCATTCAGTGGAGCGTGGGCCGCACGTTTGCGGGCGAAGACGAGGTTTATGCCTTCGACTTGCGCGACAACGCCGCCTACAACCTGTCCACCCAGCCGCCGTTCATCAACATCCAGCAGTTCTACATAGAAGGTTTCCTGGTCGAGCGCGTGCTGGCGCTGGGCCATGTTGACATCCGTTGGAAGAGCCGCGTCACGGCGTTTAAACAAAACGACCAGCACGCGCTGCTCGCCGTCGAAACGCCAGCAGGCAGCTACCAGATTGAAGCGCAGCACGTGATCGACGCCACCGGCTCGCACAGCCCGTTTCGCGCCTGGTGCCAGGCCAGCATCACTGCCAAAAAAGGCGACGACCGTTGGTGCATTGCCGACGTGCGTTTTTCCACCCGCCCGCCCACCGAGCGCCACACCTGGATCGAGGCGCCCTTCAACGACAACCGCGCCGTGTGGCAACACCTGATGGCCGACGACGTGTGGCGTATCGACTACCAGATGGCGCCCGACGCCGACCCCGCCTATGTGAGCCGTGAGGACGTGGTGCGCGAGCGCCTGGCCCGCCAGTTCGGCCCCGACGTACAGGTCGACATCGTCTGGGTCGGGCCTTACGCTTACCGCAGCGAATGCATCGACCAGATGCGTCATGGCCGTGTGTTTTTCATTGGCGATTCAGCCAAGGTCGTCAGCCCGTTCGGCGCGCGCGGCGGCAATACCGGCATATCAGACGCCGACAACCTCGCCTGCAAGCTGGCTGCCGTGCAACGTGGTTTTGCCACCGAAAACCTGCTGGCCAGTTACCACCAAGAACGCCACGAAGCCGCCCGGCAAAACGTGCAGGTCACCAACCGTACCGCCCGCTTTCTGCGCCCAGCCGACGGCATCGAGCGCACCTTTCGCAGCGCCGCCATTGCCCTGGCCACGCGCCACGCCTTTGCCCGCGCGCTGGTCAACACCGGGCGCATGGCGGTGGCCAACCCCTACACCCAGTCAGCCGTTTGCCAGGCTTCGGGCGGCCGGTCCGTGCAAAACGTGGCCTTTGAATGGGCCGATGGCAGCCCCGGCGTGGTGAACGACTTGCTGCGCTGGGCCCACGGGCGCCTGCTGCTGCTGGTGTTTGGCGAGCACAGCGCAAGCGACCTGGCGCGTTTGCGCGCGCTCACCCGC
>JAYUXO010000212.1:0-10015 GCA_043753505.1 Comamonadaceae bacterium | reverse complement strand
AGGCAGCTGACCGGTTCAAACGCAGCCAGTTCTGACGGGATGAACCGCGACGAAGCGGGGGCCAATCGCAACCAGAACCGCGAACCACGACCCAAACGGGAAGTCAATCCGTAAGTCACACCCATCAACGCAGCACAACGCGCCACCACAGAAAGCCCCAAACCGTGACCTGCACTGTCAACACGCCAAGCGTGCTGGTTTCTAAAAAACGGGGCGTAGATTTTTTGCTGGTCTTCATCGGCGACACCCATACCAGTGTCCCAAACCTCTACCAGCCAGTCGTGCCCTCGCTGGCGCACCGCAACCAACACGCCTCCTTTTTTGGTGTAGCGCATCGCGTTGTGAATCAGGTTGGCGAGCGCTTGGCGCAGCAGGGCCGGGTCGGCCAACACCACCACATGGGACTTGGGCCAGCGAAACCGCAGTTGCAGGTTGCGGCTGTTTGCCTCTTCGCGAAACAGGGTAGCGGTGTCGTTGATCAATGCGCGCAAGTCAACGGGAACGGGCTGGGTCTGCACGATACCCGCCTCGATTTTTGACAGGTCCAGCAGAGAATTAAACATTTGATTGACCGACCGCACACTGCTGCGCAGGTCGGCCAATAAGGGGCTCAGCGACACATCCTTGTTGCGCAGGTGAATGGTTTCAATCAATAGCCCCATGGCGTGCACCGGTTGACGCAAGTCGTGGCTGGCGGTGGTTAAAAACTGATTTTTTGCCAGTAATGCCGCTTCGGCCTCGTCTTTCGCCACTTTATATTGATCAGCCAGCAGCACGCTGCGCTCCTCGAGCCGTACTTGTTGCACAAAAAAACGGTGAGCAGTCAGCGCGTGGCGGTAGACGGCCAAGCTGTAGAGCAACGCCAGTGGCACCACGTATTGCCAATGGTCAGGAAATGCCCAATAAATATAGATGAGCGGAATATGCCAGCCTGTCGCGAAAAAACGTAAAAAAACGCTCAGCACAGGTGTTTGATGTGTTGCGTTAACCGACATGATGCCCGCTAACATAATATATATAAGCAGGGAAAACTCGAGCGGAGAATTACCCGTGGTCATCAACACCGAAGAACTGAGACCCGCGCCATGCACAAGGGCTATTTTCTCCAGTCGACCCTGCCATTTGATTACCACTTCTTGAATAGACTGTGTTTTCTTTTCAATAAAATACAGCCGGTTCAAATGCCGCAATGCAATGGCAAACACCACGTACATACCGAGCCAAACCAGAAGCGGCCAGATGGGGTTGGCTATGGTTGAATAGAAAAGAATCAACGGAAGTGCCACCATCATCAGCGGCATCACGCTCGCACCGAACAGTATTCTTGAAAAAGTCATCTCCAGCAAACGGGCACGTCCCGCCATGCTGATGGTGGTGTCTTTGGCCAGGTCCTGGTCTGTGTTCGGTAGCCAATTCATTGCTTTGCCCTACAAATAAAATAGCTACCCAAACAAAGTTAATTCAAAGCACGAGCTTGCGGCCCCTGAGTTTGGTAATAATTTCAACCCGGTTGGTCACAGCCAGTTTTTGGAGAATACCTGTTATGTGTTCCTTGACCGTACTTTCAGACAACGAAAGTGACAGCGCAATGCGTTTGTTGGGCAAGCCCCGCAAAACCAGCATCAGTATTTCGCCCTGGCGACGCGACAACCCTAATTCTTGCGGCGTCACCGGCAGATCATAAGAGCGGATCGCAAAATCGGGCGTGGCGCCTTCCGTATCAAAGTAGGTCATGCCGCCCAATACGGCGAGTATGGCCTGGCCAAAAGTATCGGCTGAGGCTTGTTTATCCACAAATCCTTGGACGCCTGTCTGGCGGGCTTTGGCTTGAACTTGTGCGCTGGCATCTGCGCTGATAACAAGCACCGCGGTTTCGGGATGTTCCCGCCGCAATTGCGAAATGAACTCCACGCTGGAACCCGCATTCAACCAGAAATCAACCACGGCAATGGATGGAGAACCCAAGCGCGCCACCACCTCAAGCGCTGCCGACGCATCACTGACCGCATAAACCTCATCCAGCAATTCAAAGGTTTTCAGCAATTCGGCTATTCCCCGACCCACCAGCAGATGATCATCTACGACGAGTGCATAACGCACATTATTCAATTTTTACTCTCTTGATTAATCAACAACTGATTGTTATAAATATTGTGGCAGCAGCAAACCCTACTTCGGTAGGGTTTTATTATTCATCATTATTGAGAAAATGCGCTGCCTCAGCTAATTCATTATTTCAGTCTGGCATGAATATAAATTTCACCACCGCAACCAACCCCATTGCAATATTGACTGCATTGCAAAATGCATTGTCGCTCAACGTTTCCCGCCTGCGCATCAAGCATTGCGCAGCATATAGCAGTGTTGTTTCGTAGCCGCCCATGAGCGAGCGCCTGTCCAACTGGCTGACACAAGGCAGCTTTGTTCAACTGCGTGGCCACCGTGTGTTTGTGCGACAGGGTGGCGCAGGGCCCGCTCTGATGTTGATTCATGGTTTTCCGACCAGTTCGTTCGACTGGCATGCCATCTGGCCACAATTGACCGCCCGATTTACTGTGATCGCGCCAGATATGCTGGGCATGGGTTTTTCAGACAAGCCCCAAAACCACGTCTACGGACTGATGGAGCAAGTGGATCTGCACGAGGCCTTGCTGGCGCGCTTGCGTGTGCAGAGCACCTACGTGATGGCGCACGACCTGGGTGTGAGCGTGGTGCAGGAAATGCTGGCCCGGCGCATCACCGCCAAGGCGTTGCCCAAGATTGAAAAAGTCATTCTGCTCAATGGCGGCCTGTGCCCCGAGGCCTATCAACCCCGGCTGATTCAGCACATTCTGTCGTCGCCCGTGGGGCACCTGATCGGCCCCCGCTTGCCACGCAGCGCGTTTGAACGTTCCATCCGATCCCTGTTTGGGCCCCAGACAGGGCCTTCGCCACAGCTGTTGGATGACTTTTGGGAACTCGTCACACACAACCAGGGGCTGGCTGTTGCACACAGCGTCGGGCGTTTTTACATCGAACGCCTGGCTTTGCGCGACCGTCTGGTTGCACCTTTGATACAGCCGATTGCGCCCATCCGTTTCATCAATGGCCTGGCCGATCCCAATTCCGGACAGCACATGGCCAACGCTTACCAAACCCTTGTGCCCGATGCAGACATCGTGCGGCTGCAAGGCATCGGGCATTGGCCGCAAATTGAGGCCCCGCATGCCGTCATGACCCACGTAACAGAGTTTTTCAGATAGCAAAACAACTGATGCACAAACGTCGTGGATGCGGTTGGTTACGCCAACCAGACCGCGCGGTAGGGTATCGACGGTTCGCTGAACCCAGCAGACTGCGCTGTGTCGTGGCGGTGTGTTTCTTTGCACCGACTTCTTTTTATTCCTTCCGGGTATCGATATACAAATTCCTGAGATGACGAGCCAACCCCTCTGACCCGCCTGACTGCCTATTTCGCACTCGTCGCAAGCATGGCCGTCGGACTGGCTGCCTGTGGTGGAGACGACAGCAGTGCGCCAGCACCGGCACCACCTGCTGCTGGCGCACCCGCACCCCCTGCTCCAGGCCCACCTGCACCGAGCACTCCTGCGCCCAGCGCTCCAGCCCCCAGCACACCAGCACCGCCAGCCACGCCACCGGTGGCCAGCACCACGGCAAGCTACGAAGTGCAGGTCAATACCAACTCGCGCGCTTCGTTGCTGGCCCAACTGACCGCCCAGGGCAGCAGGGGTTTCAACTATTTTGGCCCTTACATCGTGGGCGGCAACGCCTTTAATTTCTACACAAAAGACAGCAATACAACCTACACCTTTGAAGTGCTGGACGCGCCGACGACTGCGCCCACCTTCTTGTCGCAACTGAATGCGCAAGGTGCCAAAGGTTTTGATCTGTGGGGGCCCACCACCGAAGGATCGATCTATATCAAGGAGAGCGACGCAACGACTTTTTCATACGAAGTGCTGCCGCAGCAAACCAGCGCAGCTGCCTTTTTAACCCAGGCCAATACCCAAGGCGAAAAAGGCTTTATCTACGTCGGGCCGTACATCTTTGGAAGCATCTACAGCAAATCAGCCAGTAGCAGCGCCAAATACACCTACCGCCTGGGCGCAGAGCCCACCAGCCACGATGCACTGCTGACCCAAGCCAATGCGCAAGGTCAGGAAGGCTATAAATTCAGTGGTCAAAATGTGTTCAGCGGCGAAACCACGGGAGCCTTCCGCAATATCTACGTGAAAGACACCACGCAAGCCAGTAAATTTGAGTGGAAAGCCAACGCCTCTGCCACCAGCTCCGCCAACCTGGTAACGCAGGCCAATACCGAAGGCGCAGCAAGTTATGTGTATTGGTTCAGCGTGATTATTGGCACGGCGAGCCGGGAGTTGTATTTCAAGCCCATCAGTTGCACGGGCGTGCTGTGCCGAAGCACCAGCCCTTTGTAGGTTTTTTTAAGCCCAATCGGGCTATAGCCCCTACTGTTACTGCTCAAGCAGCTATTATTTTGATAGTGAATTACGGACCAGCGCATCATGATCTATTGCGCCAGGTCGACCTCGGTACGGTAGCGCTGGCGCCGTTAATACGTCGAACATTTAAACACCAGTTTTCACCTGATTTCTTATGACTATCCGAATCAATCCACAGCTAACCCGCCCACCCCTGGTCCGTTAGCCATTTACTTCGCACTCGTGGCCACCGTTGCAACGGGCGTATCGGCTTGCGGTGGAGGTGGCGACGGAAGCTCGACAACGCCCAGCACGGCACCACCGCCAGCCTCGGGTGCACCCGCGCCCAGCGCTCCAGCTCCCAGTGCACCCGCACCGAGTGCACCCGCACCGAGTGCACCCGCTCCAGGCGCACCAGCACCTGTGAGCGTCACCTACACGGCGCAGGCCAGTGTCACTGGCATTGAGAAATTTTCGGACTTGCTG
This sequence comes from Comamonadaceae bacterium, assembly GCA_043753505.1. Taxonomy (GTDB): domain Bacteria; phylum Pseudomonadota; class Gammaproteobacteria; order Burkholderiales; family Burkholderiaceae_C; genus JAAFIW01. The sequence goes on along the minus strand of JAYUXO010000212.1, from coordinate 5,087 downwards.
AATGCGTAAGGGGCAGTTGGAAACGCTTGGGTTACCACTTTTCAAACCCGGCCCACCCAAACCCTGCCAGTGCTTGCAGCGCAAAACTATTATTTCTGGACAACAGACATAGATGTGAATGTTTATTACAAAACTACGCCGGTAACCCTGCCGAAATAGTCCCCCGATAAAAATATTGTGCATCCGTCGCTCAGAATCTTTTCAGCCATGGCCAGCCCTGCAGTGCCGAAGCACTGACCCTTTTAAGTTTTCAAGCCAAATCGACCTCCAGCCCATACCGGTACTGCTCAAGCAGCTATTGTATTGATAGCTGCTTGAGTGGCGTTGGAGCGGCAAATTATTTGATTTGTTTGCCCAGCCTGGACTCTTTGCCCTGCACCAGCCGTTCAATATTCTCACGGTGGCGAATGGCCAGCAGCAGGGCGATGACGAACAGGGCTACCAGCACCGACTTGTCGGCATACCACTGCACGCGGTCGCCGAACAGGTAGTACACCGGCGCAAACGCGGCGGCCACCAGCGAGGCCAGTGACGAATAGCGAAAAAAGTACGCCACGATCAGCCAGGTGGCACCCGTTGCCAAGCCAAGTACCAAATCAACCCCAAACACCACCCCCAGGGCCGTGGCCACGCCTTTGCCACCCTGAAACTTGAAAAACACCGGTACCAGATGCCCGATGAATGCCGCCAGACCCACCAGGGCCATGGTGCCTTCTTCCAGGCCATAGGGTTTGCCATACAGCTTGACCAGCAACACTGGCGCAAAGCCCTTCAGCGCATCCAGTAGCAGGGTGATGATGGCAGCGGTTTTGTTACCCGAGCGCAGCACGTTGGTGGCCCCCGGGTTTTTGCTGCCAAAGGTACGGGGGTCTTTCAGGCCCATCGCGCGGCTCGTGATGACAGCAAAGGACAGGGAGCCTAAAAGGTAAGCGGCCAACGTGGCCAGCATGGGATAAAAGGGTTGCAAGGTGTCTCCAGGTTCCAGCTAACCACCGATTTTGCCTGCGCTTGAATCAGGTCATTTCTTGTGGTCGCCCCATCTGGGTCACCTGTTGTGGACACACGCTATTTCGGCCCGAAGCGGACGGCCAGACTTCCGGGTCGCCGGTCGCGTACCACCACTGTGCCAGCCACTTTGTCGTGCCAGCCCTGTTTGCGCGGATCAAACGCTACCCAAAAAATACCCACCAACATCGGAATCATGGCCAGGTAGTAGCCAGCGTAGCGGCCTACCAGCTGGTTGGTGCTGGCGGGTTGCCCCGTTTGCGCATCGACGATGCGCGCACCGATGGCCATCTTGCCTGGCGTTGCCTGGCGATACACCCAAAACGCAACCACTGCCGCAGCGGGCAGCACCCAGGTAAGCAAAAAGTCCAGCGGACCTTGGATCAAGGCTTCACTTTCCCAATATCCGGCCCCAAAAAACAGGTGCAGCAGGGGCAGCATGATGACCAGCAGCAGCGCGGTATCGATCACTGCGGCCCACGTACGTAGCCAGAAGCCAACGTATTCAAGTTCGGTGTCGGGGGTGTCCAGAACAGTTCTCCTTGCGTTATTTTTAGTAAGAAAAGGGGTTATACCCTTATATATACTGCTCAAGCAGCTATGTATTTGATAGCAAGTTCAAGGCTACCGAGGCTCCTTGACCTGCACATCGGTCACGTCTGCCGCGGCGCGTGGCTGGCCAGCGGTGCGTGGCTGCCCCGCGCGAAACACGTGGCCAAAGCCCTCTCGGGGGTTCATGCGCATCACAAAGGGCTGAACCGCTTTTCCGGTTAACCGCGCCCACACGCTGCGCACGCTCCACACACCCAGCAAAAGCACAAAGGCCACGGCCAGGCTCGCCGCAAATATCAGACCAAAGGCCAGCAACAAGGCACGAAACAGGAAGCGCAAAACGGTGTTCATGGATTTAAGTTTGGAATGAGACGCCGCTGAATGTAAACACCCCGGGCGCATGAATGGGATCCACATCCACCGCAATCACGCTTTTCGGTGGAAATCGCCCTTCCAGCAGCAATTTGCTTAAAGGGTTTTCAATGCGCTGCGCAATGGCGCGCTTCAACGGGCGGGCACCAAACACGGGGTCAAACCCGACCTTGGCCAGCTCGGCAAGCGCTCCTGGCGAGACCTGCAGTGTCAAGTCCATTTTGGCCAGGCGCTGCTCCAGCAGTTTGAGTTGAATCGCTGCAATTTTTTCGATGTGCTGCGCATCCAGCGCATGGAACACCACGGTTTCGTCAATGCGGTTTAAAAACTCGGGCCGGAAATGGTTTTTCAGCTCGTCCCACACTGCGTCCTTGATCTCGTCGTGCGGCTTTCCGACCATCGCTTGAATGATGTGGCTGCCGATGTTGCTGGTCATCACGATCACGGTGTTCTTGAAATCCACGGTGCGACCTTGGCCATCCGTCAGGCGGCCATCGTCCAATACCTGCAGCAGCACGTTGAACACGTCGGGATGGGCCTTTTCTACCTCGTCCAGCAGCAGCACGCTGTAAGGCTTGCGGCGAACCGCTTCGGTCAGATACCCGCCTTCTTCATAGCCCACATAGCCGGGTGGCGCACCGATCAAGCGGGCCACGCTGTGCTTTTCCATGAACTCGCTCATGTCCACGCGAATGAGGTGGTCTTCACTGTCGAACAGGAAGCCTGCCAGCGCCTTGCACAGCTCCGTTTTACCCACGCCCGTGGGGCCGAGGAACAGAAAAGAACCGGTGGGGCGGTTCGGGTCGGAGAGACCCGCTCGCGAGCGGCGGATGGCATTGGCCACAGCGGCGATGGCTTCGTTTTGACCCACCACGCGGGCGTGCAGCTTGTCTTCCATCACCAACAGCTTGTCACGCTCGCCTTGCATCAGCTTGGCCACGGGAATGCCGGTGGAACGGGCGACCACTTCAGCAATTTCCTCAGCACCCACCTGCGTGCGCAGCAGCCGGGGCTTGGTGTGTGCAGGGTCGGCTTGCGCTTTCGCGTCTGCCGCTTTGAGCTGCTTTTCCAGCTCCGGTAGCGTGCCGTATTGCAGCTCGGCCACGGCGTTGAAGTCGCCCTTGCGGGTGAGTTCCTCGATTTGATGGCGGGTTTTTTCAATCGCCTCCATCACGCTGGCGCTGCCTTGCGCCTGGGCTTTTTCGGCTTTCCATACCTCGTCCAGATCGGCAATTTCTTTTTGCAGCTTGCTGATTTCCTGTTCGATCAGCTCAAAGCGTTTACGTGAGGAATCGTCTTTTTCGCGGCGCACGGCTTCGCGCTCAATCTGCAACTGAATCAGCCGACGGTCCAGCTTGTCCATCACCTCGGGCTTGCTGTCCATTTCGATCTTGATCTTGCTGGCTGCCTCGTCGATCAGGTCAATCGCTTTGTCGGGCAAAAACCGGTCGGTGATGTAGCGATGACTCAGCTCGGCTGCAGCCACAATGGCCGGATCGGTGATCTGCACGCCATGGTGCACTTCATACTTTTCCTGCAGGCCCCGCAGGATGGCAATCGTGGCTTCCACCGTGGGCTCGCCCACCAGAATTTTCTGAAAACGGCGCTCCAACGCGGCGTCTTTCTCGATGTATTTGCGGTACTCGTCCAGTGTGGTGGCACCCACACAGTGCAGCTCCCCCCGTGCCAACGCCGGCTTGAGCATGTTGCCCGCATCCATCGCGCCCTCGGCCTTGCCCGCGCCCACCATGGTGTGCAACTCGTCGATGAACACAATGGTCTGGCCTTCGTCTTTGGCCAGCTCTTTGAGTACGGTTTTCAGCCGCTCTTCAAACTCTCCGCGAAACTTGGCACCAGCCAGCAAGGCCGCCATGTCCAGACTCAACACCCGCTTGCCCTTGAGCGACTCCGGGACCTCACCGGCCACGATGCGCTGGGCCAGGCCTTCCACGATGGCCGTCTTGCCCACGCCGGGCTCGCCAATCAGCACGGGGTTGTTTTTGGTGCGCCGCTGCAACACCTGGATGGCCCGACGAATTTCGTCGTCGCGGCCAATCACCGGGTCCAGCTTGCCCATGCGGGCGCGCTCGGTCAAATCCATGCAGTACTTTTTCAGCGCCTCGCGCTGGCCTTCAGCCTCGGGGTTGCTAACGTTCTGGCCACCGCGCACCGAATCAATCGCCGCTTCCAGGCTCTTGCGCGAAAGGCCGTTGGCACGAGCCAGTTGACCGGCATCGTCTTTGCTGTCGGCCAGTGCCAGCAAAAATAACTCGCTGGCCACGTAGGCGTCGCCGCGCTTGATGGCTTCTTTCTCGGTAGCCTGCAGCAACTTGCCCAAGTCAGGGCCGACCTGCACCTGGTCTTGTCCGGTCACGCTGGGCAGCTTCAGGATGGCGCTTTCCGCACCCGCCAGCAAACCCGGCACGTTGGCCCCGGCTTTTTGCAGCAGGGCAGTGGGGCCATCTTCCTGCTTGAGCAGGGCCACCAGCAGGTGCGCCGGCGCGATGTAGGCATGGTCGTTGCCCAGCGCCAGACTTTGCGCGTCGGCCAGCGCCTGCTGGAATTTGGTGGTGAGTTTCTCCATTCGCATCGGAATCTCCTGGGTGGAATCAGAGGCGTGCAGATTGGGCGTTGTGGTTGATTTTTCAAGCCATGTCGCTTGTAGGACGTACACCCGGAAAGGGTTGACGCTGCGTAGAATGAAACGATGCACATCCACCAACTTTCCGTCACCTACCTGGGCGAGCAAGACAGGATCCTGGTGCGCATCAGCACCACCGAATCGGCCCAGGTGCGGTTGTGGCTCACCCGGCGGCTGACCCTGGGCATGCGACCTCTGCTGAATGCTGTACAAACCCAGCAACTGGTGCAGGCCGAGCCAGCCGTGACCTCACAAACCGATTCAAGATTGCAGTCCGATGCCGACATGAAACAGATGCTGGCCGATTTCCGCAAACAGGAGCTGCTGCAGAACGCCGACTTTGACACCCCGTTTGCCGACCAGGGAGCCGCTCTCCCCTTGGGCGAAGAACCGCTGCTGATTACCGAAGCGAGCGTGTCTCCACGCGGCACGGCGGTGCACCTGGAGCTGGCCGAAAAGCTGCCCGGCGTGGAAAAACCCCGCAGCCTGAAGCTGGAGCTGGAACCCAAGCTGATGC